>NZ_RSCK01000028.1:0-72466 GCF_003991895.1 Chroococcidiopsis cubana SAG 39.79 | reverse complement strand
AGACTATTGTGTGTGTATTTTGAGCATAGGTCTCAGTTTTCTTTTTGGCTAGTTTTTCTCATCGAACTCACGTTTAACAAGGGGGGCTATGAGCGACCGATTTAGTGCAAGGATAAATAGAATTGGTATGACTAGAGCAAAATAAGACAGTGTAGAGGCGTTACATGTAACGCCTCTACACATGTAACGTCTCTACATTGAGGTTAATCAAAATAAGTTGGTAAATCTGGATGGCGATGGTAGTGGAAAATTTTAGTAATTTGAGTAGGCATTACCCGTGTCAAAGACAAGGGAGGAATTTCATCTTCGCCAAAAAAAGCTACCTCGTCAGTTTCAATGCTAGATGATGGAGAACCACCAATAAGTTCGCATAAGAAATGTAACTTGTAAACAGCATAAGGGAAAGGTGGATGTCCCTGCTTATCGCGATCGTAGACAGCAAGTAATTTGATGGCGCGGGTGAGATATCCTGATTCTTCCTGAACTTCGCGCACCACAACTTCACTAGGAGAGTTGCCTATGTCAGCATAACCTCCTGGTAGCGACCAACAACCATCTACTTTTTCCTTTACCAGCAATAACTTATCTTCTTGGAAAACCGCCGCCCGCACGTCTACTTTTGGGGTAGCATAACCAACCTCTTGAGAAAATAAATCGAGAACATAGCTAGGCTCGACATGACTATAAGTTGCCATAATTTCCGCCGCGATCGCCCGTAGAGATTTATAGCGTTCTCTGTCAAACACTCCTTCGGTATAAGTCAAACCAGTTTGCGCGATCGCCTCTAGCTTTTTTGCCCATTCCAGCCATTTGTATTCTGGGGAACCCATAATCCTGTCTGTAGTTAATTGTTTCTCATTGGTCATTAATCGTTGGTTGTTAGTTGATGGTTGACCATTGTTGCTCTACCCCCTGCTTCCTTGTCCCCCTGCTCCCTGCTCCCTATTAACTGATATTGCAAAGTTTAGTAAAAGCTACCTGCTTCAGCCTATAGATAGATGCATAATATCCGGTTGTCAGCTTGTCTTAGTGCAAGGCAAATGGTGTGATTCGACCGATAAGCGAAACGCACCAACAATCGGAACACATATGATAAAAGAGATCGATCTAAAAAGCAAAACTATAGATAATCTGGTGGCGATCGCCAGCCAATTTGACGTAGAAGGTCAAATTGTAGAGATTCAAGCTTTTGGTAACGGTAATATCAACGATACTTTTCTCGTCACGCTGAGAAACTCAACTCAAAAACACGTTATTCTACAACGCATTAACACGCATGTATTTCACCAGCCAGAACTGGTAATGCAGAATGTGCGCGTCTTTACCGACCATGCGACCCAGCGCTTGCAAGATTGGAGTAGCGATCGCCGTTGGGAAATACCGAGCGTCATCCTAACGCAGGATAATCGGGAATATTGGATGAATGCTGAAGGAGCATTCTGGCGCGCAATTAGCTTTATCGAAGCCGCACAATCTTTTGACACTATTACAGATTGCGATCGCGCTAGAGAGGCTGGTTACGCCCTTGGTACGTTTCATAATCTCATCAGCGATTTACCCCCTGAAAAGCTAGCTGTCACGCTGGAAGGATTTCACATTACACCGCGCTACCTTCAACAATATGATGCAGCGCTGGCAAAACATGACAAAAGCAAATCCCCTGAAATAGATTTTTGTTTGCAGTTTATTCAAACTCGTAGAAATTGGGTAAGTGTTTTAGAAGATGCAAAAATCAGCGGAGAATTACCTTTGCGTTTAATGCATGGCGATCCTAAAGTTAATAACGTTCTGTTTGACACCAATACAGGACGAGCCGTCAGTGTTATCGATCTCGATACACTCATGCCTGGTTTAATCCACTACGATATCGGTGATTGCCTGCGATCGAGTTGTAATTCTTTGGGTGAAGAAACTCAACAATGGCAAGAAGTACGATTTGAAACAGAACTCGCCCAATCTATTTTACAAGGCTATATTTCACAAGCAAAAAACTTTTTAACTGAAAAAGATTACGAATATATATACGACTCAATCCGATTGTTAGCTTTTGAATTAGGATTGCGGTTTTTTACCGACTATTTAGTAGGTAACGTTCACTTCTCTAAGGTGAAATATGCAGAACATAATTTGGTCAGGGCACTGGTACAATTTCAGCTGACTCAAAGTATTGAAACTCAACAATCGCCTATTTGCGCGATCGTGCGAGATTTAAAACAAGGTTTAAAATGAGCGATCGCACTTTTTTCCTGAAGCCATTTCCCTCCGATAATCCACAGCCTCAGCTCGAAATCTCAGGTATTGTAGATCGGCAGTTCAATAAACTTACTATTCAATACCAGATTTTGGGACAGTTAGCAGAATTAGCCATTCCAGCAGTCACAAATTCGCCTACTCGTAAAGATAATTTATGGCAGCAAACCTGTTTAGAATTCTTTCTAGGAATTGAAGGTTCTCCCCAATATTGGGAATTTAACCTTTCACCTTCTGGAAACTGGAACATCTATCATTTTGAAGATTATCGTCAAGGAATGCAACCAGAAGTAACCTTTACATCACTACCATTTGTCGTACATAATCGACCCAATTATTTATTGTTGAATCTCGAACTCAATTTAGATAAAATTGTAGAAATAGAGCAGAAAATAGAAATTGCGATCGCGTCTGTGCTTCAGTCACAATCTGGTGAAATGACATATTGGGCATTAACTCATTGCGGTACGCAAGCCGATTTTCATCAACGTGACAGTTTTACTATTAAATTGTGACTCATGGATCGCTACTTGCGATCGTCATGCCACAGCAAAACCTGTATGCTGTCGTACTTTTGGATGTCGAAATCCAAGCACTATACTCTCTCTAGGAATACCTGCTTCCATTAGATCGGTGACTACGCCTTCTTCCGTGTCATCGTACTGCACCCAGACTTTATCACCAATTAAACTCAGATGAATAGGTGTTGCGTGGAGATATTTATCGCCGTTCCAGCCTATATCCAGAACTAGATATTGCCCTCGTTCATCATCAAATATAACTTGAGAGGTATAACCATCAGGTAGAGTTGCACGATAGTCAGCATGATTTTTGAGAATATTCTTAATGATGCTTCGGTATTTTAACTGGGTATCCATTGCGCGATCGCCTCATTTTCAGCATCAAAGACAATTAACTTAACAGTCTGATTTTTGAGTAATATCTGTCCTAATTCTATAGCGAATACACTGTTAAAGGTTGCTTGAGACACAGCCAGATAAAGACTTCGTTCAACCCCCATTTCGTTAAGAATTTGGCGATACAAGACATACTGCCCCAATGCTTGTTCTAGATCTTTTACGTCAGACTGTCCCACAAAACTCTTCACTTCGACAACAATTCTTTGAAGTCCTTTTTCAGCACTGATTAAGCGTTCTGCACCCAAATCGGCAGACAGACGCTTTTTCCCAATTTGAAGTGGAAATGGATCGTGGGTAATTGTCCATCCATCCTTTTGTAAAGCAAGTTTTACGGTGTCATGATAAATGTCTTTGGCTGGCACAAAAAATCAAGTCGTGAAGATTATTGCTGAAAATATATAGCGGGCTTGGTTGTTTTTACTACCAATAGATAAGCTTCAAGCACCGTCTCCACAGGCAACTAAGTGGGATAGCGAGTTTGTTGAGCAACGGTAGATTACTTCGGCATTCTCACCAATAGCTTTCGACCGTCCGCTACAGAGTGTTGTTAAATATTGCTTCTACTGGATAGCTGGAGCTTTGTGCTTTAAACTGTCATAAATCCCGTCATGAAACTCGTGGATTGACGACAAAACACCATTCTCTTTGTCATTGAGTAACGAATCCTTGACTTCACTCAGGTACTTTTCAAGATTCTCACGCATGATCGGTCTTTCCACTTTGACTGTGTGGTAATGATCCCAGATGTCCCAGGCTAGAACTCCTAACCCTGCGATTGGATTGATCAAATCTAAGCCCACAAGCCCAGCAGTCATCCCACCTCCCTCAGCTAAAACTTTTCCTGCTGTTTTAGTAGCGATTTTGGTAGCTGCTTTGGAAGCCACTTTGCTTGCTGTCGCCGTAACAACTTTTTTAGTACCGATTGCGCCAACAGCTTGCATCATTGCAGTGGTTGCTACATAACCCGTACCGCGTGACAGTGCCCTGAGAGGCAAATCCTGTTCCTTACTACCTGTGTTGTAAACCGTACCTCCTAGACCCTCTAAAAATTTCTCCCAAACTGGTTGAGGAATTTCATAGCTACTTTGAACTCCGACTAATCCACTATTAGCTTCAGAGACATAGGTATCGATCGCTTCTCGCGTAAAGCGTTCCATTTCAAGTTGCATGAGTGGTGGTTGTAACACCTGTTTAGTAAACTCCTTCTGAAAGCCTCCAATTAGTTTCTCGGCTTTTGCCTCATTTGACGGCGTTGTAATATTAACCCAAATTGCTTCTACACCAATACCTAACTGAGTGAAATAGTTGTAATACCAATCTAGGAAGGGGTGGTCTACACGCTCCATAACATCACTCTGCCATCGATCCAAGTTCTTTTCCACAGAGGATTCGGCACTCGCATAAGCTTTTCCAATTGCTGCTGCAATATCATTCGAGATTGAAAGTTGCTTGTCCTGGGGAATTGTAACCGTAATCGCTTTTGAGCTACCTCCATCGTGCTTTTTGATATTGCTAACTGCAAATCCACCCCAGAGTTGTAGAACGATTACGATAACAACACCAATCCAAATAAACTTGGAAGCTGATTTAATTAGATCGCTCCATGCGCGAAGGCGATCTGTCTTTTCCGAATAAGTACTAGCATGAGGTATGTTTGAATTTTCTTCAGGTTCGCTACTTTGAATAACTTCAACTAATCGAACTGAAGGGACTTGGGCAGTTTCTTTCTGTCGATCTGTTTCAGGGACTTGATTTGGAGTCATGGGTAAAACTTCCTCTAACTTTTGTGTTGAATAGGGTATCTTCTTTTAGAATTCCCTAACTCCTATGGCATCTAACTTTTTATTCAACTACCAACTACCCATTACCAAATTCCCACATTGATAGATGTCCTACAACTAGACCTACAATTACGATTGTTGTGGTTTGCAGTTGAGCATCTAGAGGTAAGTAACCTTGAAACTCGTGTTCGATCCCGCGATCGCAATTAGCAGAATGAAGGAACGAGTGCGGTTGAGCGGCTGCTAGTAATCTTTGTACAATCGTCAGAATCTGAATTCTGTTCGCTACAACACGGTTGTTATGCGCTGACTATAGCCGATCGATTAACTTGTCGTACTCTACATGGCTCCCGATCCAAAACCACAAGATACCACCTTCCACCTCAATACCTAAAGCTCGGTAATCTAAATCCGCTCGAACTGACCAATACTTTTTGCCAAAAGAGTGGAAATGAGAAGCTAATTCATTAGCTTTCGACTAGTCATGCAGCAACTACTAAAGAGATTTTGGCTTGAATCCAATGCTTGTAACTGATATAAAACCAAGGATTTATTACTTTACTAATAGAATAAATTGAACGTATGTAGTTGCATCACCCCTAAGTCTAAATTTCGTTAAATTCTCTAAGCCATTTTCAGACGAAGCTAGATGTTCAATCGAATTGAGGAGTTTTTCAAATCTCAATCTCAATCTCGATCGCTCTTATGTCATTTTCTGGTCACATTGAGGTTTGAAGCTAGAAGTAGGTGGGATAACTGTTTGTTTAACGCGATCGCTTTGAGCAATAAATCTGCTCGAATCAGCGCGATCGCGTGAAAGCCACCACTGAGAAAAATAAGTTCGCGAAAGCACAATTGCAATTGTTTCAGGAGAAAAAATGGTAACTCAACAATACAAGCGTGCTGTTGGTACGTTTTCTAGCAGAAACGAAGCAGAAGCAGCTCTCAATGGACTGAGAGAATCAGGCTTCTCGATGGATAAAGTTTCTCTACTGGCTAAAGATGCAGACCGTAACGAAGCAATCTCTGGGGTTGATGTTCGAGATCGTGACGAGCTGAAAAGAAATCGCACCGAAGCGGAACGCGGTAATACTGAAGCTCAAGAAGGTGCTGGGATTGGTGCTGTTACTGGTACGGCGTTGGGTGGTATCGGTGGCTTACTCGTCGGTCTGGAAGCTTTAGTTATTCCTGGGGTAGGTCCATTCTTGGCAGGCGGGACGATCGCAGCTACTCTAGCTGGTGCTGGCATCGGTGCGGCAGGAGGGGCAATAGTTGGAGCTTTGACTAATTTCAGTTGACGAGCTATTGACTTTGGCATCTGATAAATCGGGGACTTGCGTTTCCATTTACATGCCAACTCATAAGCTGGGGACGCAGACGCAACAAGACCCGATTCGATTCAAGAATCTGATGCGGGAAGCAGAAGAAAAATTGATTGCCACTGGAATGCGGGCGCAAGATGCCAGAGATTTACTCGCAAGAGCGCAACAGCTCGATGATTTCCAGTTTTGGCAACATCAGAGTGATGGACTGGCAATTTTCATCTCGGCAGATATGTTTGGTTACTACTGCTTGCCGCTCAATTTTGACGAACTTGTAGTAGTCACCGATCGCTTTCACTTCAAGCCCATATTACCTTTGCTTTCAGGTGATGGACAATTCTACATCTTGGCACTGAGTCAAAACCAAGTGAGATTATTCCAAGGAACGCGCTACAGTGTCAGCGAAATTGAGTTAGAGGACGTGCCAACTAGTATTGCTGAGGCATTGCGGTACGACGACCCCGAAAAGAGCCTCCAGTTCCATACAGGGACATCTGGAGGGCGAGGAGGCGATCGCGCTGCCATGTTTCACGGTCAAGGTGCTGGCAATGACGACCAAAAAGAAAACATCCTGCGCTATTTCCGCAAGGTAGATAGTGGTTTGCAGGAATTGCTCAAAGATCGGCGATCGCCTTTAGTTTTAGCAGGTGTTGACTATCTCTTGCCAATTTATCAGCAGGCAAACACATATCCCTACTTGCTCGATGAAGGCGTGACCGGAAATCCAGACCAACTCAAAGCAGAGGAATTACACGCACAGGCGTGGGAGATCGTCCAGCCTCATTTCGAGCGATCGCAACAAGAAACCGCAGCCCGTTATCAAGAACTAGCCGGAACGGGAAAAACTGCAACTAACATTCAAGAAGTCGTTCCCTCTGCTTATTACCAACGAGTTGAGTCTTTGTTTGTTCCCGTAGGGTTGCAAAAGTGGGGACGCTTTCATCCCGATACCAGCGAGGTAGAGTTACACGAAGAACATCAGCCTGGGGATGAGGACTTGATGGATTTAGCGGCTTTACATACACTTTTTAACGGCGGTACGGTATATGCAGTAGAGCCAGAGCAAGTGCCTGGGAATAATTCTTTAGCTGCGGTGTTGCGTTATTAGAAATGCCAACTCTGTTTTTACCAGGTAATCGTTCCATCATCACCCGTAACATTCCAACTGCGATCGCGATCGCAATTTTTCTACTTTTACCAGCCAGCAAAGGATTAGTGCAGGAGGAAATTTCTCCTTTACCTGTCACCCCCCAAACCAGCGCCCCAGAAGAAATTCCTAGCGACGGGCTGTTTTTTGCCGATGTTATTGTCAGAGGACAGCCCGTGTTTCAAATTGGCAGTTTGGGCGAACTTAGCGCCACCGAACGAGCGCAAATTGTAAATCGGCGCATTGCTGGCATTTTGGCACAATCACAAACTGGCAGCGCCGTCACCGTTGTTCCCGATCCCGAAAGAGGTATTGCCACCTTGCAGGTGAATAATCGGGTATTAATGACCGTAACGCAACAGGATGCCCAAGATTTTAATCTGCCTGTAGACAAGCTGGCGCAGCAGTGGGCAGCAGAGTTGAATCAAGCGTTCGAGCGTCCGCCATTAGCGATTGATGTCGGACAACGGCTTTGGATTACTTTACGACAGTTTCAGCGGGATGCGATCGACAATTTACCTGCATTTTTGGGAGCTTTGCTAGCGATCGCTGTTGCTTGGTTGATTGCTGCTAGCTTGCGTCGTCTGACTTTGGTAGGGGCACAACGTTGGGAAGTGGATCGCAACTCTAAAATTTTGGTCAGTCGTTTAGTCTATGGTGGCGTGTGGGTAGTGGGGACGATTGTTGCCTTGGGTGTTTTGGGGTTAGATTTTGCTACTTTAGTAGGAACGTTGGGCTTGACAAGCGTAGCAATTAGTTTTAGCTTGCGAGATGTTTTAAGTAATTATTTTTCCGGTATTGTTTTACTTGCTTCCCGTCCTTTTCGTTTAGACGATCGAATTGCAATTAAAGAATTTGAAGGTTCGGTGACTCAAATTCAACTGCGAGCAACAACTCTTCGGACTTATGACGGGCGAGTTGTATATATTCCCAATCAAGAAGTTTTCACTGCCATTATTACTAATAATACTGCCTGTGAAACTCGCCGTAGTTCTGTGGTAGTGGGTGTTGCCTATGATGCAGATATTAACACTGTCAAACAAATATTACATAATGCCGTTTTGGGAGTTACCGGAGTCGAAGCAGAACCCCAGCCAGACATTTTTGTGCGCGAACTAGGAGCGAGTACAGTCAATATTGAGGTGAGATTTTGGGTAAATTCTCACCGTTTGCCATTTTTAGAAATGACTTCCCTGGTAGCACAATCGCCTTAGCAGTGACGATGCTAACGCTCGATCGCGAAGGCTATTATGGACCTCTAGAAAGTTGGGGTTGGATTTACGTTGGTAGCACAGATGGAGCGCGAGAGGTACTTTCAGCTGTTTCTGGTTCGATGATTACAGTTGCGGCAACCGCTTTTTCGATTACGATTGTCGCACTTCAACTAGCTGCTGCCAATTTTGGACCGCGATTGCTGCGTAACTTCATGCAAGACACTGGCAATCAGGTGGTTCTCGGCACGTTTATTGCCACATTTATTTACTGCTTGCTGGTGCTGCGAACGATTCGCGGCGATGGAGATGATTACGATCGCTTCATACCGCAAATCTCGATTACAGTTGCTACAGGGCTAGCATTAGTTAGTATCGGGATGTTAATTTACTTCATCCATCATGCCTCGACAATTATTCAAGCATCGCACGTTATTTCTGAAGCTGGAGCCGATCTAGACCGCGCAGTCGATCGCTTATTTCCCGAACATATTGGTGTTAACCAGCCGGAATTCAAACAACCACTAACAGAAATTCCAGATAATTTTGATACCGAAGCCTGCAAAATTAAAGCGAATAACAGTGGCTACGTGCAAGCGATCGACGACGAAGAATTAATGAAAATTGCCTGTCGGGAGCGGCTATTGCTACGCATCAACTATCGCCCAGGAAAATTTGTCGTAAAAGACCAGGCATTAGTCACGGCATATCCTCCAGAGCGGGTAAATCGCCAATTAACCAATAAAATTAACGATGCCTTTATTTTAGGTAAACAACGCACCGAACAGCAGGATGTAGAGTTTCCCATCAACCAATTAGTAGAAATTACTTTACGCGCCATTTCTCCCTCTGTCAACGATCCGTTTACCGCAATCCGGTGTATCGACCAACTGAGTGCAGGGCTATCTCGCTTGGTTCAGCGTCAGTTTCCCTCTCCTTACCGCTACGACGAACGGCACGAGTTGCGCGTCATTGCTGAGCCAGTCACGTTTGAAGGTCTAGTCGATGCTGCTTTTAACCAAATTCGCCAGTATGGTAAACAAGATGTGGCGGTGATAATTCGCTTGCTAGAAGCGATCGCCACCATAGCTGATTACACCTGCGATCGCAAAGACCGTGCAGTGTTGCTGCGTCATGCGGCGGCGATTAAACGCGATAGCTACGAGAACGTATCGGATAAGTTGGATAAACAAGATATCGATGAGCAATACTTAGTAGTGGAAAAATCACTTCGATCGGGATAAGCACGTTGCTATTTCCAGCGTCATTGTCTGCATTATCTCCAAATTTATGACAAATTTTTGGCAACAATTGCAAATGTGGGGCGATCGCGCTCGTGAATTTTTGACTCCCTCAGTTTTCGCAGGTCCAATTACCGATCCAGTACCAGTTTTCCTGACAATTATGGCGATTATGCTGGTTGCACCGCTGTTATTCGAGCGGGTGAGGCTACCAGGAATTGTCGGCTTAATCTTAGCGGGAGTGGTGGTAGGACCCTACGGAATAGGAGTTTTAGAGCGAGATAGCACGATTATCCTGCTCGGTACTGTGGGTTTGTTATTTCTGATGTTTATGGCTGGGCTAGAAACCAGCCTCGACGACCTAAAATACAATGCAGACAAAGCAGTAATTTTTGGCATTGCTACCTTTATCGTGCCGATGGCACTGGGTACGGTGGCGATGCTGGCAATCGGATACGGTTTCTTGGCAGCGATACTCGTTGCTTCCTGTTTTGCTTCCCACACGCTCTTGGCGTTACCAGTAGCGACTAAATTGGGAATTATGCGAACTCAGGCAGTCACGGCGACTTTGGGAGCAACTTTAATTACCAATGTCTTAGCTTTACTCGTTCTCGCTGTTGTTGTCCAGGCACATCAAGGTAGCCTCTCCCTCGGTTTTTGGTTATTTCTAATTCCGGCTTTAACTATTTATACCTTTGCTACTTTATGGGGAGTTCCTAAAATCGGTCGTTGGTTCTTTCGCCGTTTTGGGCATGACGAAGGGGCTGAGTTTACGTTTGTCGTCGCGACTTTATTTGTTGTTTCTTATGCGGCAGAACTAATTGATATTGAGCCAATTGTGGGGGCATTTTTAGCGGGAATTGCCATTACTCAACTGATTCCCCAACTGAGTCCGCTAATGAATCGCATTCAGTTTATTGGCAACACTTTGTTCGTGCCATTTTTTCTGATTTCAGTAGGAATGTTGATTAATCCGAGGCTATTAGTTAGCGATCCGCGATCGCTATTGGTAGCAGGAGTGATGATTGTCGTGGCGCTCGTTGCCAAATTTGTTCCAGCTTGGGGCAGTGGTAAGCTATTTGGCTTTCAGTCCTCTGGCATTATGGTCATGTTCGGTCTTTCTGTTGCTCAAGCTGCATCAACGCTAGCAGCAATTACAGTTGCTTTTCAGATTCAACTTGTAGACCAAGCAACTGTTAACGGCACTGTTGCCATGATTTTAGTCACCTGTATTGCTTCTCCTTGGGTTACTAGTCGTTGGGGTCAAGGAGTGAAAGTTGAAGCAGCAAATCCTACTGGCAAGGGGAGAACAAAGCAAGTACAACAAGGCTTTGCCGCAGCTCAAAATCTTCGCGTTTTAGTCCCTGTTGCTAACCCTAGTACGGAAGATAATTTACTTCATTTAGCTTTAATTCTGACTAAAAAAACAGCGGGAACTTTACTACCTTTACATATTTTGCCAGATAAACAGGGAACGATCGCCCCAGAAGCAAAAATTCAGCAAAGCCAGTTATTAGCCACGGCAGAAACAATCGCTCATGCAGCTGTAACGGCAGTCGAACCGATCGGACGCATTGATGATTCGGTAGATAAAGGAATTTTACGCTCTGCCTTAGAACGCGATGCCAATCTGATTGTTTGTGGCTGGAAAGGGTTTTCAACTTATCGCGAAAATTTTTTTGGTAGTGCGATCGATAACGTCATACGTCGCGCTACAGTCCCTGTATTAATTGCCCGATTTGCCCAGCCAATTGAAAATACTCATCGCGTCTTTTTGGCAATAGCCGATATTGAAAAATCAGCGTCCACTTTTGGACAAACGGTGTCGCTTGCTAAGTCTCTCGCTGACGAACTCAAGGCATCGCTACAACTGTTGCAGGTAACAGCCAGTCCCCGCAAACGCACGTCCTTTAATCCAGAAGAATTAGGATTGAGTCCAGACACTCAAATTCAACAAGTCAGGGGCAACTTTATCGGTCGAGTTTCCAAAATGCTTCAGCAGGATGACTTATTAATCTTAACGGCTGGAACTCATCCAGATATTAGAGGTCTACCAGCGTTGGGGGTTGCACCAGAGGCGATCGCTCGGAGTCATCCAGAAGTTTCGATTATTGTGATTCATTTTCCCCAACGGATCTAATCAGCGTAACCAGCCTTTGTTAAAGCTTGCAGTCCGACATCATCGGCTTCAAATTCAGCTTGACGACTGTTAGGACGGCGCAGTGCTACTTCTACACCAATGTTAACTGCCTGGAGATTAGACTAGTTTTCGGTGCGAAACCTAGTCTAATCTCCAGTCCAAAATCTAAAATCCAAAATTCAAAATTAGTTGACACTACAGAGATGATTAAAAGATCATCGTAGGGGCATCTGCTGCTGGAGGAAGTTATGCACGCAGTCATTCTCGTTTTAATTGAAGTGCTGATCGTCATAGCACTCTCGCGGATTGTGGGAATGGGATGCCGCTGGATCAAGCAACCGCTGGTCATAGGTGAAATCATCGCGGGAATTATGCTTGGTCCCTCGCTATTTGGTTTAATTGCCCCAGATCTTGCCGCAGCATTGTTTCCCTCTGAAACACTTCCTTACTTAAACGTGCTGTCTCAGATCGGACTGATATTTTTCATGTTTTTGATTGGCTTAGAGCTAAATCCTAAATACTTGAGCGGACAGTTAGATATAGCAATTCTTACTTCTCACGTCAGTATTTTAGTGCCTTTTTCTTTAGGGACGCTCTCAGCCATCATCCTCTATCCTCTAGTCTCTGATGGGAGTGTTTCCTTTACTGCCTTTGCTTTGTTCTTAGGCGCAGCAATGTCAATTACGGCATTTCCCGTCTTAGCGCGGATTATTACCGAAAATAACTTACAGCGATCGCGCTTGGGAACTTTGGCACTGACGTGCGCCGCAGTAGATGATGTCACGGCTTGGTGCGTTTTGGCAGTGGCGATCGCAGTTGCAAAAGAGGGTGATTTTGTCAAGGCTATCCCGACAATTATTGCCGCGATCGTCTACATAGGCTTGATGGTGACAGCAGGGCGCTGGTGTTTACGGTATCTTGCCAAACTCTTTCATCGTACCGGACGTTTGACGCAATTGCTCTTAGCTTGCATTTACATGGGAGTGGTAATCTCTGCTTTAATTACCGAAGTCATTGGTATCCACTTGATTTTTGGGGCGTTCTTAGTCGGTGCAGTCATGCCCAAAGATCACGATCTGGTGCGGGAGATTGCCCAAAAGACAGAAGACTTCGTTTTAATCTTTTTACTCCCCGTCTTTTTTGCCTACAGCGGGATCAGAACCCAAATTGGCTTGCTCAATCGCCCGGAATTATGGCTGTTGTGTTTATTAGTTTTGGTAGTGGCGATCGCCGGAAAGTACATCGGTACTTATGTAGCGGCGCGTGTCAGTGGCATCGATAAACGAGAAGCATCAGCCTTGGGTTGGTTAATGAATACCCGTGGCTTGACAGAGTTGATCGTCCTCAACATTGGTTTGAGCTTAGGTGTCATCTCGCCTTTACTGTTTACCATGCTGGTGATTATGGCATTGGTGACAACGTTTATGACCTCACCACTGCTGGAATGGACGTATCCGAAGCGACTGATTAAATTAGATTTGGTAGAACCAGAACCACCACAAGCAGGTGATATAGAGCCTGTAACTCCGGCGTATAGAATTTTAGTCCCAGTCGCAAATCCCAGTACTCAACAAGGACTATTGCAATTAGCAGCAGCGATCGCTGGCGGGCGATCGGCTGCTGCGATCGTCCATCCGCTCAGTTTGATCGAAATCGAAGAAGACTACGCTTTCCAAAGCACGCCAGAAGCCGCTGACCGGTTAATTCAAGAGCGCTATCAACAGCTAGAAGAATTAATCCAAACTTTAGAACCACCGTCAATTCGTTCTCTGATTCATCCCATCGTTCGCGTCAGCAACGACGTTGCTAGAGCGACAACCGAGATTGCCAAACTTGACAGCGTTAGTTTAATCGTTGTCGGTTGGCATCGTCCGGCTTTTAGTAACAACCGATTAGGTGGACGTGTCGGTCAAATTCTCAGCCTTGCTCCAGTAGACGTAGCCGTATACATCGATCGCGACAAACAAAACTTAGAATCGCTGCTAGTGCCTTATATTGGCAATATTCACGACGACTTAGCATTAGTCATCGCCCTGCGGCTGCTAGCGAATTGCGACACGGCATGTTTGTCAGTGCTGCAAGCAACACCAGCGCCAAGCGAGTTCAGTAACGAGTTACGCAACATCATGCAACAACTGCCGCAGAAAGTGCGCGATCGCATTTCTATAATCCAACCAAAAGAAACTTCCGAACCGATTCTCGCAGTCGTAGAAGCATCAGCCCGTGTCGATTTAACTATAGTTGGCATGAGTCGCGCTTGGGGAATTGAACGACAAACTCTAGGCAGGTACACAGATGAATTAGCAATCCAGTGTCAATCTTCTTTACTAATTGCCCGTCGCCACAGTCAAGTCAGTTCTCACCTTGATGTTATTAGTGGTTAGTGACTGGTGGCTAGTGACTAGATAAAAATTCGGTGACTAGCTATTCATAAATAACAAATGACCAATGACGAATGACAAGTAACTTAGTGGTTAGTGACTGGTGGCTAGTGACTAGATAAAAATTCGGTGACTAGCTATTCATAAATAACAAATGACCAATGACGAATGACAAGTAACAATGAAAAACCATTTCAATCTCAAATCTTTAGCTTTTTACGGTGTTGCAATTAGTTCGGTTTTACTGTTATTTAAAGTTGTTTCTGCCTATGGGGAGGCTAATCTTAAAGCACAAACATCAATCCAAGGGCGTTATCTGTTGTCTCTCGACCAAAATTTACCTGATTGTTTGGAATTATCAAACTTGGTGTTAGACATACAGCAATCTGGTATTTACTTAAACGGGTCTTTATTGTTAGCAGAGAGTAGTTCGCATAAGGCTAGGGTTGGAGAAAAAAGACCGACTCTCACAGGAAAACTAAGCGATCGCACCTTGCAATTAACTGGTAATGTCCCTTTAGCGACAATCTGTCGCCGACCTGTAGCAGCAGTTGTAAATGCGATCGCAATTTCTAGTCAGTTTCAGTCAGAAAGGATAGAAGGTAAACTCGATATAGGTACGACAGCTAGAGAAATTGCTTTTACTGCCAAACGACTAGAATCTGGTGAATCAAATAGTCGGGAGTCGGGAGTCGGGAGTCGGGAGTAGGGGAGCTTCAGGTGCAGATGAGATGAAACAACTTCTACTTTTAACTTTTAACTTTTGACTTTTAACTTTTGATTTCTACTACAATAAGGGCAGAATCAAACAAGGACTCAACGATGGATATTGAAACTTTGAAAGCAAGAATTGTGTTAGTTGAAGAAAAACGCGAATCATTGTTGCGCTTGTTAGAACAACCTAACTTAGGTACGCTCAGAATAGATGTCAATCAAGCTTTAGAAGAAATGGACGACTTACTTGATGAATTTAAGCGCACTTTTCCTGACAACGCGACTAACTAATCTATTATTTGCCCCCCTTCTAAACAAAAAGCACCGGAAGCCGATTTCTAGAATCGCTTTCCAGTGCTAACAAATCTTCTTGCCCGCTACAAACTCATCTTTTTCAAACCATTGTTTACGAGCGATTTATTTCTTGTTGTTGTTTTAATTCTTTAATGATGTTGATTAGTTCTGGAGTAGCGATGTCTTTCTTGCAGATTGCATCAAAGCAGGCAATTGCTTGACGGTCGTGGAGTTTTGGATCTTCTACAGAAGAATAGGCGATAATTTGAGTTTCTGGCTGAATATCTTTAATCTTGGCAGCAGCACTCCAACCATCCATAACTGGCATTTGCAAGTCAAGCACAATCGCATCTGGATGAAAGCGCTGCGTCATTTCTACAGCTTCTTTGCCGTTACTGGCTAATCCTACTAGTTCTAAATTTTCCTGGTGAGCGATCGCTAGCTTCAGAGTGAGACGAGTAAGTTCGTGATCGTCTACAACCAAGACTCTGACAATGGAAGGTTCGCAAGATAACATCAGCATTTTAAACCGAATAAGATTACCAGGGCGGACGATTATAAATTATTGATTTTCACAGTATATTTTTGTTCGAGGTAAAATTACCTCTGTCCTATGGTGGAATGTAGGGAGGACTGTTGATAGTTAATGGTTGATAGTTGTTGATTGTTAGTAAGAGACAAGGGAGACAAGGGAGACAAGGAAGACAAGGAAGACGATTCAATTCATAATTAAACCACGCATCATGCACCACTCATACCTAGTCATTGGTTGTCCCTGGGTTGAGAGCCATTTCCATAAATATTTTCTGAGAACTCGATTGGGGAGTATTAGGGGCAGGACGGCGCTGAATGTAACGTCCGTCAGGCTGTAAGTCCCAAGCTTGGCGATTATCGGCAAGCATGACTCCGAGAATTTCTTGTAAATCTTTGGCAAGATGGCGATCGTCAATTGGGGTGACAGCCTCAACCCGGCGATCGAGATTGCGTGGCATCCAATCAGCACTGCCGATATAAATCTCTTCTTCCCCATTGTTGTGGAAATAGAAAATACGGGAGTGTTCTAAAAAGCGCCCAACGATACTTATAACACGAATATTCTCGCTTACTTCCTTAAGTCCGGGTAGCAAACAGCACATTCCTCGGATAATTAGATCGATTTGCACGCCAGCGCGAGAGGCTTCGTAGAGGGTAGCAATAATTTGCGGATCGACCAAAGCATTCATTTTCGCTACGATCCGACCAGTACCACCATTTCTACAACACTCAGTTTCGCGCTTAATTAAAGCCACCATGCGATCGCGCAAATTAACTGGTGCAACCAATAGCTTGCGATATGATTGTTGGCGCGAATATCCAGTTAAGTAATTAAATAAGTCTGTCAGATCGGCTCCCAATTCTTCCCGACAGCTAAAGAGTCCCATGTCAGTATAAATTCTGGCTGTTTTGGGATTATAATTACCAGTGCCGATATGGACGTAACGTCGGATGCGATCTGTTTCCCGCCGCACGACCATAACGATTTTCGAGTGGGTTTTCAGTCCGACAACGCCATAGACTACGTGAACTCCAGCTTTTTCTAACCGTCGCGCCCAGTAAATGTTATTCTCTTCGTCAAACCGCGCTTTGAGTTCCATTAACACTGCGACTTGTTTACCGTTTTCAGCGGCGGCGATCAAAGCGTTAAGAATGGGGGAATCGCCAGAGGTGCGATACAGCGTCATTTTAATCGCTAAAACATCCGGGTCGTGAGCCGCACTACTAATAAACCGCAGTACGGTGGAGGAAAAAGAATGATATGGGTGGTGAACTAAAGCATCCTTTTCTCGAATCAGGCTGAAAAAATCAGTTCCTTCTTCAGTATCTGCTAAAGCAGGATTGAGGCGTTGCAAGCGTGGAGGAACGACGGATTTCCAAGGTGGATCTTTCAGTTCTGGTAGCGGTAATGCCATAAATGACATTAAATCTCCTAGTCCCAATATGCCATCAATTTCATAAACTGCCCTTTCTTCTAAATCGAGTTCTCGTAAGAGTCTATTACGTACTAGGTCTGGCATTTGAGAGTGAATTTCGAGCCTAACTGCCGATCCACCAATACGGCGCTTGCGCAGTTCTTGTTCGATCGCCAGTAATAAATCGTCGGCTTCGTCTTCTTCCAGTTCTATGTCAGCGTCGCGGGTAATCCGAAACAGGTGATATTCTAAAATATTCATCCCTGGAAACAAGGATTCTAAGTTATGGGCGATCGCTTGTTCTAGAGGTACTCCCGTCCAATGCGCGGGTTTGTCATGGTGTTGTACCCGCAGTTCTTCTGGAAGCGGTAAAAATCGCGGTAAGACTTTTGGCACTTTCACCCGTGCAAATAATTCTTCTTCCGTCACTGGATTTTTCATGACTACAGCTAAATTCAAGCTGAGATTAGAAATGTGGGGAAAGGGGTGACTCGGATCTACAGCTAGGGGGGTGAGGACGGGAAATATTTGTTCGTCGAAGTAATGTTCCAGGTACGTCCGCTGTTCCTGGTTCAAGTCCATGTAGTCTAAAATATAAATTCCTTCTCGCGCTAAAGCTGGTCTGAGGACTTGCTCGAAATGACGGTGTTGTTGCGTTACCAAGGGACGCAGGCGTTGAGAAATTGCTTCTAGCTGTTCTTCTGGGGTGCGTCCGTCTGGACTGAGTTTGCTGACTTTAGCCGCTAGTTGCTGGCGTAAAGCTGCTACACGCACCATAAAGAATTCATCTAAGTTAGAGCTGAAGATTGCTAAGAACTTCAATCGTTCTAGTAAAGGCGATCGCGGGTCGCAAGCTTCATGTAAAACTCTATTATTAAACTCTAACCAGCTCAACTCGCGATTGAAGTAGTATTGCGGATCTGTGAAATTAATTTCAGTAGCAATTTCTTGTGTAGTGGTTGTTTTTTTAGTTCTAGGCATAGAAGTTTTGGCTGCAAAGCTAGAATGGTGACGCTACTTTATAGAGGATAGTCAACTCCGAACGCCTCGTCTTCTATCCCCCGCCACCATTCTCCCAGATTCATCAATCCTTGGTGTATGTCTGCCAACTCTTTAGCATATTCCTCTGGGGTGAGTGAGTGCGATCGCTCTTGCAGCTTCTTCAGGCGCAATTGCAATAGCAGCCAGGGTTTAGATATACCATCTGTACTTTCGATGTAGCGCGCTAGTTCTTCACTATTCATGAGTTTTAATTGTAATTTAACCAAATGGTAATAAATTTTTAACTCTGTTGAGATGTTAGCGCCTAGAGGCGATCGCTCCAGATCGGATAGTATGTGTCAATTAAATTTAAGTAGCTCAAGTCCTACATCCGTTTATTTCTGCTAATGCTTTCAAATTAAGACAATAATTTCTCCTAAACCATTGATAAACATGCTATCTATTTTACGAAGTTCCATCACGCTCGAACAATCATGCTTAATGCCAGAGCGCCACTTTATAATAGCGTTTGGATCGTACAACATGCTTAGTTTTTGAAAAGAGTCTAAATCTTTAATGAGGATGTTGTTATCATATCCTATGCGACATGAAGTTTGGCTTTCTAAACTGCTAAATACATCACAATAATAGTTTCGCGAATTCAAATCAAATTTACATACTAATAAACAGGCTTCAACATTTGCATTAAAATATTTTTTGGTATCTATTTTGTATGTCGAGCAGCTAGCAAGATTTAATCCTTTAGCATGAATGTAATTCAATATTTTTCTTGAAACAGAAGATTTGCAAAGCATTGCTAGATAGCCGCCATCTTTCTGTAGCCAGTGAATTGTCTGAATCAGCATCCATTCAGAAATATCAAAGTTACTCTTACCTGTAATCGCATCTAAACCAGTATATTTTTGAAAATTCGTTTTTTTGGGCAAGTTCCTACCATCTATTGTTCCTTGTTGTGAGTTTGTTACCCAAGGAAAATTACCTATTATCAGTACCTTTTCATTAAATTTTTCTATCAAAGGTATCCAGTCATATTGAAAAAAATCTCCAGCTATAATCTCAATTCTCTCATCTTCAATAAGCTGTTGATTTACTTGCAATATTTGTAAATAGCTCTGATTGACTTCAACTCCAATAATTTTATTTGTTAACTTAAAGGAACGTACGGTTGCTTCTAGAAAACTTCCAACTCCACAAGTTGGCTCTATAATAAGATCGGGATCGATCTTAAGCTCTAGCAATTTCTGACATACTAAATTGGCTAGTTCCAGAGTTGTCTGAAAATCTCCGTACTCTATTTTTGCTTTCTGACTGTTTGAAATCATAAGTTAGATCTGTAAACAGCAATTACGCCTTCTTCTTTGCCAGCACGCTCAATTATTCTGCTGTACTGAAGTCGCCATTGCAAAGCATTAGAAATAGTCAAAAATCCTTGTGCGGGTAGATTGATTAATATTTCATCTGCAATATTGGCTACTTCAATTTCATCAACAGGTAGATTTCGATCCGACATAATAGCGGTAGAGCAAAGAGTTTCTACGGTCAAAATTGACATATTTACAACTGGCGATCGCGTTCAATATTATACAATAACGAGTCTTAAAGTATGATACTCTTCAAAATCAAAAATCGTTAAACTTGATAATTGTTACTATGCTAAAACCCGATCGCGAACTAGAAATATTTTATGTTCAAGATCGACAAGCATGCCGAGAATACAACTGTTAAACAATAAAGTAAAAAATCCTGAAGTTTGCGCTTTTGTTTGTAAAATAACTTAACTAGTTACTAAACATTTAAGTGGTTGTGGCGTTCTTTACTTAAAATTTACCAACTCAAAAGGGAATAATAAGCTACAACTAGCGAAATTTTATTCATGAAACTGCTTTCACGCTTTGGGTGGCTGAGAACCGCAAACGGGCTATTTCACCCAACCTCTAGAAGAATGCCCATGCAATTAGTATTGGCAGTACCATTTATGCTGCACATAGTAGCAACAGTTGGATTAGTTGGCTATTTTTCTTTCAAAAACGGTCAGCAAACAGTCGATCGCCTCGCCGATCGCATAATAGATAAAGCTGGCGATCGCATTCAAGATCGTCTCTCTGCTTATTTTGCAATTCCCAAACAAATTAATCAAATTAATTTAGATGCAGCTGAGCTAGGTTTACTCGACTTAAAAGACTTCGATCTCACCGGACATTACTTTTGGAAGCAAATGCAAGTCTTCAATGTTGGTTATATTAATTATGCCAACATCCAAGGCGAATTTATTGGTGTAGAGCGTCTCAATAACGGTGATTTACTCATAAATGAAACTCTGAAAACATCGCCTAGTCACCAATCTGTTTATACTACAGACAAGTGGGGAAATCGCCAAAACCTGAAGGAAATAGTTCACACTATCCAACCAGTACAACAGGAGAGTTGGTATGCAGATGCAGTGAAAGCAGGTAAACCCGTGTGGAGTTCAATTTATCAGTGGCGAGATAAACCAGAAGTTTTATCAATTTCTTCTAGCTATCCCGTTCGCGATCGCCAACAAAAGCTTATAGGTGTTATTGGAGTCGATTTGATTCTGTCACAAATTAGCGATTATTTACATCAATTACCAGTCAGTTCTTCAGAACAGATTTTTATTATCGAACAGAATGGCTTATTAGTAGCTAGTTCTAGTTCCGATCGACCATTTGCGATCGTCGATCGCCAAGCAAGAAGAATACATGCAGCTGATAGTCCCGATCCGATAATCCGACAAACTACAAAATTTTTACTCAGAAAATTCAACAATCTAAACTTACTTGAAGTCGAGCAACATTTCGAGCTTAAAATTACAGGAGTGCGGCAATTTGTTTGTATTAAACCTTGGAAAGATAACTATGGATTGAACTGGTTAATTGCGATCGTCGTGCCTGAATCGGATTTCATGCAGGACATTCACGATAATAACCGCACAACATTTGTGCTATGTTTGACAGCTTTACTTATCACAACTGTACTTAGCGCGATTACATCCCGCTGGATTACAATGCCAATTCGACGCTTGAGCCGAGCAAGTCAAGTATTAGCGCAACAAGCTGCTATCGGAGATTTTACGAATACTGATTTTAACCGACAATCTGTGGAAAGTATTGACGAACTCGCGGTACTTTCTGACTCATTCAATCAAATGGCAGCTCAATTACAAATATCTTTTACTGAAATTACTAATAAAAATGTAGAAATCGAGCAAGCCTTAGTGAAAGAAAAAGAACTAGGCGAACTTAAATCTCGTTTTGTTAGCATAACTTCTCATGAATTCCGTACCCCTTTAACAGCAATTTTATCCTCTGCTGAATTACTAGAAGACTATGGTGCAATTTGGCACGAAGAGAAAAAAATCTACCATTTACAGCGGATTCAAACTCAGGTTAAGCACATGACTTCTCTCTTAAATGACGTGCTAGTGATGGGTAAAGCCGAAGCGGGAAAATTAGAATGTCAACCGACTTCAATAGATTTATTTCAGTGGTGCCGCAGTTTGGTTGAAGAAATCCAATTGATAACAAAAACCCATACAATTGTATTTCATTCTCAAGGAAAAGCAGAGATTGTACAAATGGATGAAAAGCTATTGCGACACATTTTTACTAATCTGCTATCTAATGCGATTAAATATTCTCCAACTGCAACTGAAGTTCATTTTGATTTGCTCTGGGAACCAAATCAAATTCTATTTCAAGTTCGCGATCGCGGAATTGGTATTCCTGCTTCAGATCGCCAGAATTTATTTGACTCGTTTCATCGTGCTACAAACGTAGGCAATATTGCAGGAACGGGTTTGGGATTAGCAATTGTGAAAAAAGCTGTCGAAACTCACCAGGGACAAATTTGGTTTGAAACACAAGTTGGTATGGGAACTAAATTTATTGTCGCGATTCCCTTGGTCAGTTATCAGTTATCAGTTATCAGTGAAGAAAGGGTGTAGTAGGGTGTAGGGTGTAGTGAATCTTAATTGCGAATTGTGAATTGCGTAACGCTCCGCTTCGCCTTTGGCTAACACGTAGCTTGCGAGTATCGTAGGGGTAGTGTAGCGCAGCGTAAGAGTGTGAATTGATAGTTGCTTCCCTGCTTTCTGTTGTGCGATCGCGACTGCTCTTTGGCTCAGCTAGTAAGAGCGTATTTTTTATAGCGTTTTTTGATAACGTTAAATGAAGTTTTACAAAGCTTGCCTAAGTGTGGCATAATCCACTCTCAAGTTCGCTCATATCGATCTTGCATACTTATACTGAATATCTAGTGAATTCCATATCTGGCAACAAAACATAAAATGGTGAAGTCTAGAAAACAGCAAGAAATTGCTTATATTTCCGCACAGAAATCTACACGTATGTCTAAAGCAATTACCAAGCCAGTTGCAGGTTTAACACTTTTTGCTCTAGTGGCGATGGCTTGCCCAGCGCCAATAAAAGCGCAAGAAACAACCAGTCCCGCTAGCCCAACACGTACTCTTCCGTCTTTACCAACAACCAAACCCGCAGCTCAACCAAATGTAGCACCAAGTAATAATACAGCTCCAACCACTACCCCAGTAGCGCCAAGCAACAATACGGCTCCAACCACTACTCCAGTAGCGCCAGGAAATAATGCAGCTCCACTTCCCAATGTAGCTCCAGCAAACGCTCCGGCGACAGCTCCAGCAGCCAACCAACCCGCCCAAACACCAGTAGATTATGCTCTTGGAGGCGGCGATCGCATCCGCATCAACGTGTTTGAAGTGCCGGAATATACCGGAGATTATCAGATTCCCCCTGGTGGTCAGTTGTTCTTGCCTCTGGTCGGACCTGTAGACATTTTAGGGTTAACCCAGGCAGAAGCAGCAGATGCGATCGCGGCAAAATACTCTCGCTACTTAAAGCGTCCTCTAGTCACAGTGAGTCTAATTTCCCCACGCCCAATTAACGTTGTGATTGCGGGTGAAGTTGTTCGTCCTGGCTCGTATACTGTGGGCTTGCAAGGTGGTGCAGGCGATAATCCAGGGGTACAATATCCTACGATTGTTGGCGCGTTGACTTTAGCAGAGGGAGTCACCCTAGCAGCCGATCTGAGGCAAGTGCAGCTTAAGCGCAAGCAGGGACTGGGACCGGAGCGAATTATCAATCTGGATCTGATGGAACTAGTGAGAAAAGGTACTTTGCCACAAGACATCACTTTACGGGATGGCGATACAGTCTTCGTACCAACGGCGACTGAAGTGAATATGGCAGATATTCGCGCCTTTTCTAATGCTAGCTTTGCTATGGCTTCCAACCGTCCCCGTACCGTCACAGTTGTAGGTGAAGTTAACCGTCCTGGTTCTTACGTAATTATTGGGGGTGGAACTGCTGCTGCTGCTGCAACTACCCCAGGTAACACCCAAGGAGGGGGCGGCGGAGCTATTGATGGCGGCGGAGGTGCTGGTGGTGGTTTGCCCACAGTCTCACGGGCGATTCAGCTAGCTGGCGGAATTACAAGTTCGGCTGACGTGCGAAACATTCAAATCCGTCGTCCGACCAGAAATGGCGGCGAACAAAAGATGACCGTGAGTTTCTGGAAATTGCTGCAAGGAGATCCCAACCAAGATACGATCGTTCAAGAAGGTGACACTGTCGTCGTTTCGACGGCAACAAACATCAGCCCAGCAGATGCTACTGCCTTAGCAGATGCCAGTTTTTCTCCAGCGACAATTCAAGTTAGCGTTGTGGGAGAAGTCAAAACACCAGGACTAGTCAACTTGCAGCCCAATACGCCGCTTAACCAAGCGCTGTTGACAGCAGGAGGATTTGATAACGCCCGTGCTAGAAGGGGTTCGGCAGATTTAATTCGTCTCAATCCTGATGGTACGGTTACGAGTCGCCGAGTCAAGCTTGATTTTTCTAAAGGAATCAACGACGAAAATAACCCAACTATGCGTGACAACGACATTATTGTCGTCAGACGTAACAGTGCGGCGGGGGTTGGTGACGCAATTGGCGCTGTATTTGGACCTGTCTTAAGTCCGGTGCTAGGAATCGTGAATATCTTGAGATAACGTTTTGAAATAACGTTTAGTTCGATCGCGGGTAGGGTGCGCTTACCATTTCACTAAAACTATGCTATGGAAGATCCCCCCTAGTCCCCCTTGATAAGGGGGGTTGGGGGGATCTCTTTTGTCGTAGTCAAAGAGGAAATTGGTACTGACATCGCACCCTAATTGTTTTGTGTAGTAGCAACATTGACCTATTAACGCTAAATCCGATGAATGGCTAGAACTATTAACAGTAAGATGAAAGAAGTAAAAATGGAATCCGATCGCTTTACTTCCCGCTCCCTACTCCCTAAATTTCAGTCATGCAGATTAGCCATCGCCCCTCAATTAACGAAGTCACATTTGCCGCACGGACTGCTTCTGTCCGCCGGACTACAGGCGAAACCGATGTCCAAGTAACGCTGAATTTAGATGGAACGGGTAAATGCACTGCGGCGACGGGAATTCCATTTTTAGACCACATGCTGCATCAAATAGCCTCCCACGGACTATTCGATTTGGAAGTCAAGGCGACTGGCGATATTGAAATTGACGACCACCACACGAATGAAGATGTGGGAATTACCCTCGGACAAGCTTTTCACCAGGCTTTAGGCGATCGCAAGGGCATAATCCGGTTTGGGCATTTTCTCGCCCCCCTGGATGAGGCATTGATTCAGGTTGCTTTAGATTTTTCCGGTCGTCCTCATCTCAGTTACGGACTGCAAATTCCCACCCAACGAGTGGGAACCTATGATACTCAATTGGTGCGGGAATTCTTTGTAGCACTGGTTAACCACAGTCAAATGACGCTGCATATTCGTCAACTCGACGGAATTAACTCTCACCATATTATTGAAGCAACTTTTAAAGCTTTGGCGCGATCGCTGCGCATGGCTGTAGAAATCGATCCGCGTCGGGCTGGGAATATTCCCAGTTCTAAAGGCGTGTTGTAATTATTGTAGAAACGTTGCGTGCAACGTCTCTACAAATCTCTAATTATTCCGAATGGCGTAAAGTTGTTCTGGCGCGGAAAATCCAGCTTCGCCAAAGCTGTCGCGGATCAGGCGGTTGGTATCAAAATAAACCTGCCAGTAGTCGGCATTATTGCAGTAAGGACGCACTGCTAACACGGGACCCGCTAAATTAAATTCTAAGATTTCTACATCTGGGGCAGGATTAGAAAGAACGTTGGGAATTCGACTCAGCCGTTCTTTTAACATAGCGATCGCGGCATTATGATCTGTGTTGTGGTTGAGTTGAGCCACGAGATCGACGCGACGATAAGTATTTGCCGAAAAGTTTTGAATATTGTCGGAAAAGATTTTGTTGTTGCCTACAACCGTTTGTACGTTGTCTAGAGTGTTAATCGTGGTGGCAAACAAACCAATTTCCTGCACGGTTCCCGTCACGCCGCCAGCAGTAATGAAGTCACCTACCTTAAAGGGTCGCAGAATCATGAGAAACGCACCTGCGGCAAAATTCGCTAACAGTCCACTCCAAGCTGCACCAATCGCCACACCAGCCGCCGCTAGTAAAGCTGCAAAAGAGGTGGTTTCAATGCCAAAAAAGCCCAAAATTGCCACGACTAAAATAATATTCAGCGTGACTTTAACCGTAGCTACTAAGTAGCTCAAAATTGTTTTATCAACTTTTTGGTGCTTGAGGCTGCGGGATAAAAGGCTAGCCGCAACGTTAATCAACCATCGACCAACAATCCAGAAAACAATTGCCCCAATGAGCTTCAACCCTACTTGAGTTAGTGTTTGCGAAGCTGTCTGCACAATTTGCGCTATGTCCATATTTTGTATTAAGAAAAAATTTGATGACTATCCAAACAGACTTAGGTTTTCGTCTTGGCTAGATATTCCCATGTCATCTCTCTGCGGGTATACTTATTCAACTTTTTTTAAGAAATAGTAAATTTGTGAGTTAAATTTCTGTTTAAAAATAAATTTATAGATGGCAACAAATGCAGAATTTCTATTTCAAAATAGTAATAATATCGAGCGTATAGCCATGCTTCTGTGCGATCTGTGTCTATATTTGCGACACGAAAAGCAGCTTTTATAGTAGTTCTTGAAACACTGATATTTTATGTGTAATAACAGCTACTCTTGAACAGTTGATTCTAAGTGTAAATCAGGTGTTTTTGCCAATATGTTCGTATCTGTTTCCTAATTCATAGCAATTTTTAATTGGATACAATACACGTCTGGTAGGGGCGCACAGCTGTGCGCCCCTACAAATGTCATCTACACAATCGAGAATTGCTATCAACTGATGTTCTTCTTCGTATAAAATCTCAGGCGAAGTCAAGTTTTGGCAGCATCGCCCCTCCTTTCGGACAACTCAAAATTCGCTGGCGATCGATCGCCGCACTGTAATTATCAAGGGCTGAAACCGATCGTTTCAATCGTTAAATCTTCAACTCTGGAGTAGTATTGGCGACGATGAAGTTGGGTTTGAGTTCAGGAAACCACCCCGCCGTTTAGTTTTGTAGTATGGGTAGCACGGGTAAACTATGGATATCCGCAAAAGTACAGCCGCGATTCTGTCGTACTCGTACTGCTGCGATCGCCTCACCGACAGCTAACATCTTCAAAGTAGATATGATATAAAAGTCGATAAATCTTAAAGTTTATTTATTTTAATCAATGCTGATTTCCGCGTCTGGCTTGTCCAAGGTAAAAGACTCGTTAAAAGAAAAGATTTTCTTCGGTCAAGAACCCAGTACGGAGTTAATTGCAATCCTGACTGTCTACTTCGTTCAGGGAATTCTAGGCTTAGCCCGCCTTGCTGTCAGCTTTTTCTTCAAGGATGAACTGGGATTGAGTCCAGCCGAAGTCTCGTCCTTATTAGGCATTGTGGCGCTTCCCTGGATTATTAAACCAGTATTTGGGTTTGTCTCTGATGGTTTACCCATTTTTGGCTATCGCCGCCGTCCTTACCTGATCTTATCGGGAATTTTAGGGGCGATTTCCTGGGTGAGTATGGCGACAGTCGTACATACGCCAATGGCAGCTGTAGGAGCGATCGCGCTAGGCTCTTTATCGGTTGCCGTCAGCGACGTGATTGTAGACTCTTTAGTGGTAGAACGAGCAAGAGTCGAATCTCAAGCTGATGCGGGTTCGCTGCAATCTCTATGTTGGGGAACTTCAGCCTTTGGTGGTTTAATTACAGCTTATTTCAGCGGTTGGCTGCTAGAACATTTCACCACCCGCACGGTATTTTTGATTACGGCAACTTTTCCCCTCATAGTTTCTTTCATTGCTTGGTTTATTACCGAAGTTCCAGTCAGCAAAACAAATGACTCGCAAGCGTTTGCCAACTGGTCTAGTGTCAGCACTCAAATTAAACAACTACGACAAGCGATCGCCCAAAGAACAATTTGGCTTCCTACCGCCTTTATTTTTCTCTGGCAAGCCACTCCCACGGCTGATGCAGCCTTCTTTTTCTTCACCACCAACGAATTAGGGTTTGAACCAGAATTTCTAGGTAGGGTACGTCTGGTGACGAGTATCGCTTCCCTCGTTGGCGTGTGGATTTTTCAGCGCTTCCTCAAAGGTGTATCTTTCCGCGTCATTTTTGGTTGGAGTACTTTACTTTCAGCCGTCCTGGGTATGAGTATGCTGCTATTAGTTACTCATACCAACCGCAGTTTAGGAATTGACGATCGCTGGTTTAGCTTAGGCGATAGTCTTGTCCTCACGGTGATGGGACAAATTGCCTACATGCCTGTTTTGGTGTTGGCAGCAAGGCTTTGCCCCCCAGGAGTAGAAGCAACCTTGTTTGCCTTGTTGATGTCTGTATCAAATCTTGCCTCCCTAGCTTCTTATCAAATGGGAGCGATTTTGATGCGGTGGTTTGGCATTTCTCAGAATAACTTCGATTTGCTCTGGCTTCTGGTAGTCATTACTAACTTATCAACGCTTTTACCCCTGCCATTTTTAAACTGGCTGCCCGCTAAAGAAGAAATTACTGCTGCTAGCGGTCAACCTGCGATCGCCCCAGATGCAACTAACAATAAAGAGATCGGGCAAACTTTGCTACCTAACTTGTCAGAGTTAGTACCATCTTCTTTGCGACAAGAACCAGTCGAAGAACCTGCCGAGTGACGGATGAAAGATGAATGCTGCATGATGAATTATGAAGTTATAGTCATAATTTGTAATTTATCTTGACTTGATTTTTGTATCTGTACGGGTTAGGCATTTTTTTGCTCGATCCCCGGACGTGCGGGTTTTCCAAAACAAACCTCGCTCCGAACAGAGATTTTGAGTAAACCCGCCCCTACCGACTCCCGACTCCCGACTCCCGACTCCCTAACTATGCAACTTCACGAACGCGCCACAACAGTTTCTCCTAAGTCATACCAGCGCCACGATTGGCAGCGAGGATACGAATCGCTCAAACAAGAATACGACTATTCAATTGATGATGTCGAAGGGGAAATCCCTCCTGAACTGTGCGGGACACTATTCCGCAATGGTCCCGGCTTATTGGATATCAACGGACAGCCAGTTCACCACCCCTTTGATGGCGATGGTATGATTAGCGCGATCGCATTTCGTGACGGTCGCGCCCACTTCCGCAATCGCTACATTCGTACAGAAGCGTATGTAGAGGAACAAAAAGCTGGAAAAATTTTGTATCGCGGTGTCTTTGGTACGCAAAAACCTGGCGGCTGGTTGGCAAATGCCTTTGATTTCAAACTCAAGAATATTGCCAATACTAACGTGATCTACTGGGGTGGCAAGCTGTTGGCACTGTGGGAAGCAGCAGAACCCCATCGCCTCGATCCTCACAATCTGGAAACCTTGGGAAAAGATTTTCTGGACGGTGTGATCGCAGAAGGCGATCCTTTTGCAGCACATCCTCGCCTCGATCCGAGTTGTGACATGGACGGCGGTGAACCTTGCTTGGTGAATTTCTCCCTCAAGGTTGGTTTATCTACCACAGTTACCATTTTTGAACTGAATCCCGCCGGAAAAGTTATTCGCCAGCACGCCCATAGTATTCCTGGGTTTGCCTTCATTCACGATTTCGCTATTACTCCTAACTACTGCATTCTTTTCCAAAACCCCGTTGCTTTTAACCCAATACCTTTTACATTAGGATTAAGAGGGGCAGCAGAGTGTATCAAGTTCCAACCTCACCAAAAAACACGGATTGTCCTAATTCCCCGCCATCCTAAAGAGTCGGTTCAGATTTTAGAAACTCACGCTGGGTTTGTGTTTCACCACGCCAACGCTTTTGAACAAGATGGGGAAATTGTTGTTGATTCAATTTGCTACGAGTCTTTCCCCGAGGTCGAACCAGCTAGCGATTTCAAGCAAGTAGATTTTGATGCGCTCAAGCCTGGGCAATTGTGGCGCTTTCATCTCAACTTACAAGAGAAAACAGTATCGCGAGAACTTATAGAGCCGAGATGTTGCGAATTTCCTAGCATCCACAAGGATAAAGTCGGTAGACCTTATCGCTATCTCTTTATGGGTGCGGCGCATGAATCGACTGGAAATGCACCTTTGCAAGCAATTCTCAAAATCGATTTAGAATCTGGAGAACGGCAACTTTGGAGTGCTGCGCCGCGTGGCTTTATCAGCGAACCGATTTTTGTCCCTCGTCCTGACTCGACGCTAGAAGATGATGGCTGGGTGCTGAGTGTGGTTTATGATTCTACCCACCACCGTTCTGATGTGGTAATTTTGGATGGTCGGGATTTGAATAAAGGGGCGATCGCGACTTTACATCTCAAGCACCATATTCCCTACGGACTGCACGGTAATTTTGCCCCAGATTGCACGATCGCTAGTTAATCATGGACGAGCAGCAGTTAGATTTAGCTGAATATGTCGATCGCATGGCGCTGGTGTTGGATTTACCAATTCCAGCCGCTTATCGGTCGGGAGTGGTAGATAATTTTGCCAAGATAAAAGCGATCGCCCAGATCGTCAATGATTTTGCTATACCAGAAGATATTGAAGCGGCTACAGTATTTGAACCCTAATCGACTGAGGTGTTTCTTTTGGTAGCAGATGATCTCTGAATAAATAGCTACTGTAGAGTTATGGCATTCGAGCAGTATAAAAACTGCTAGTAAACTTTCCATGACAACTGCGCTACTCAATAATCGCTATCAAACAATTAAGTTACTGGGAGCAGGAGGATTTGGCGAAACTTTTCTGGCAGCAGATACATATTTGCCGTCTCGCCGTCCTTGCGTAGTCAAGCAACTCAAACCCGTAGCAAACGATTTGCAACTGTATCAAATCATTCAAGACAGATTCCAGCGTGAGGCTGCGACCTTAGAAGCTTTGAGTGCAGGTAGCGATCAAATTCCCAAGTTGTACGCCTACTTTAGCGAAAACGGACAGTTTTACCTGATTCAGGAGTGGATTGAGGGCGAAACTCTCACCAAAAAAGTTACCTCTGAAGGGGTGCTGAGCGAAGCATCTGTCTGGAAAATCTTAGTGAGTCTACTTAAAGTCCTACATTACGTCCACAGTAAGGGAATTATTTATCGCGATATTAAGCCGGACAATATTATTTTGCGTCAACCGGACTGCCAGCCAGTCATGATTGATTTTGGTGCGGTCAAGGAAACAATGGCAACGGCGATCGCGGCTCAAGGTAGATCGATTTATACAATGGTGCTGGGGACTCCTGGCTTCATGGCTCCAGAACAAGCCGTAGGGCGACCGATCTACGCCAGCGATATTTACAGTTTGGGCATGACAGCAATTTATCTTTTGACTGGTAAGTTGCCACAAGAGTTAGAGGTTGACCCCCATACCGAAAGAGTTATCTGGCAGCAGTACGCGGCAAACGTGAGTCCTAGTTTAGCAGCGGTACTGAATAAAGCAGTTGAGTATCAGCCACGCGATCGCTACTCAACTGCGATTAAAATGCTTAACGATTTGCAATCTGTAGATACTATATCCTCGCGCCAGGAAGTCGATCGAGATGCGATCGCTCCCCCTCACCAGCAGACTTTAGAAACTCGAACTCTCCCCCCTCCTACAATTCGACAGAGTTCGGGCAAAAAGCAGAAATATCTTATTTTTGGTGGGTTGCTCATTGGTGGATTGCTAAGTACTGCTACAGTTTTTAGTTTCATTCCCCAGCCAGCACCGCGATCGTCCGTATTGCCAGTATCGCCACCTGCCCCTGTGTCGGTAGATCTTCCCGTCCCAACGGATAGATCCCCCCAACCCCCCTTACAAAGGGGGGCGACAGAGCAAAACTCTCCCGCTAGTCCCGTAGCTGCTAGATCCCCCCAACCCCCCTTGCAAAGGGGGGCGACAGAGCGAGAATCTCCCGCTAGTCCCGTAGCTGCTAGATCCCCCCAGCCCCCCTTGCAAAGGGGGGCGACAGAGCGAGAATCTCCCGCTAGTCCCGTAGCTGCTAGATCCCCCCAACCCCCCTTGCAAAGGGGGGCGACAGAGCGAGAATCTCCACAACCCCTCTTACAAAAGGGGGCGACAGAGCGAGAATCTCCACAACCCCCCGCTGTGTTAAGGGGGGCTAGGGGGGATCGAGATCGAGATATACCTGGATTTCCGATTGGTACTACTGAAAATGTAGTCAAAGCAGCATTAGGCAAGCCTACAAAAACGAGTAGAGGTCTTTGGGTTAATACCCGTGCGGCGATTTACGATATCGAGCCAGAACGCATCACGCTCGGTTATTTATTCGATCGCACTTCTGGACGGCTGCGTCAAACTGAAGTCTCTTTTGCTCAGTCAGTCGCGCCGGAAACTATGCAAGCAACACTACAGCGAATGTTACGCGAACAGACCGCACCTGAAATTATCAACGGATTGCAACAAGTTTATCAGCGTCAGACTAACAGATATTCTTTTCGCCAAGGTCAACTAAAAGGAGCGATCGAACGAAACAGCCGCGATCGCATTTACATCGGCATCTGGGATGCAAATTTACATTGAAATAATATTAAAACAAATGTAGAGACGTTCCATGGAACGTCTCTACAGATGGCGAGCGAAAACCCCCTTAAAAAGGGGGTTGGGGGATCTATTTAACAGTCACCTTAGCACCAGCAGCTTCTAGAGTCTTCTTAGCTTCTTCTGCCGCTTCTTTAGCAATGCCTTCCTTCACTGGCTTGGGTGCAGATTCTACCAAGTCTTTAGCTTCTTTCAAGCCTAGACCTGTTAGTTCGCGCACTTGCTTCAGGATGGCAATCTTCTTATCAGCGGGGACTTCTTCCAGAATTACGTCGAATTCAGTCTTCTCTTCGACTTCCTCAGCAGGAGCGCCAGGAGCAGCACCAGGAGCCATCATCATCATGCCCCCAGCAGGAGCAGCAGCACTTACACCAAAGGCTTCTTCGATTTGCTTGACTAACTCAGATGCTTCTAGCAAAGTTAGAGATTTGAGTTGTTCCAAAATTTGATCGGTTGCAGCAGACATGCAATTAACTCCTATGTAATCTAAATTTGTGCTTGTCTTTCTCGCTACTGATTAAGCAGCATCTGTTTCGGTCGCAGCCGAGCCATCTTTATCGGCATACGCCTGAATACCACGCGCCAGCGAAGATGGAACTTCGTTGATACCCACAGCAACTTTGGTTGCCAATGCATTGATAGCTCCAGCAATTTGAGCCATAAGCTGCTCTTTAGATGGCAAGTCTCCCAGTGCCTTAACATCTGCTTCTTTCAGCAGACGACCTTCCATTACGCCACCGCGCAATTCAGTTTTCTTGCTGGCTTTTTGGAAGTCCTGGTAAGCCTTGATTGCACCGCTGATATCTTCTTTTACCAGCAAAAATGCTGAAGAACCTTGGAGCAATTCTTCCATAGCTAGCCAGTTATCCTGACCGCTAATCGCGATGCCCATCAGCGTGTTTTTGGTTACTTTACAGACTGTTCCGGTTGGGCGCAATCGCCGCCGTAAATCTGTAATCTCAGCTACTGATAACCCTTGATAGTTAATTACAAGAGCGAGTTGGGACTCACTCAAAGTAGCTTTGAGATCCGCCACGATCTCTTGTTTGTTTTCTATGGTTCTACCCATTCATTTCACCTCCTAGCTTGGAATGCGATCGACCAATTCACATGAAATCCGTGTCTCCTACCCTACCCACCCAAAACAAAACCTCGACTCAAGAGCCGAGGTGACACGGTGTACGTCATGTTATTTCGACTTCACTATAACTAGTGTCATCAAAAACATTTTTGTACAAACCTCGGCAGGATATTAAGCTAATTAGCCCCTGCTGTCTTCGGCTATCAATTTTTGATTGGTAGTTGGTAATTGGTAATTGGTAGTTGGTTATTTATCAGCAGTCAGTGATTGCCAGCGATTTTGACTTTTGACTTTTGACTTTTGACTTCCCATTACCTATTACCCATTACCCATTACCCATTACCATAAATTATGCTGCTTCTGTCATCTTGAGATCTCGTAAGCCGCTGATTTCAACTTCAATTGCAGGTCCCATAGTCGCGGAAACAAAAATAGTACGCCAGTAACGACCTTTTGCACCAGAGGGACGGTTGCGATCGATAGTTTCTTGTAGCGCCTTCAAATTGACTAACAAATCTTCGGCGGGGAAAGCTGCTTTCCCAAACATAACGTGAACGATTCCCGTGCGATCGGCACGAAATTCCAGTTTACCAGCTTTAAACTCCGAAATTGCACTGGCTATGTCAAACGTTACCGTTCCCCCTTTGGGCGATGGCATCAAACCGCGTGGACCCAACAGCTTACCCAATCTTGCCACCTGGGGCATCACATCGGGTGTGGCGATGAGTTTGTCAAAGTCCATTCTACCGTTTTGAATTTCGCTAATTAATTCCTCAGAGCCAACAATATCTGCTCCTGCGTTGCTCGCTTCTGTGACCTTTTCACCTCTAGCAATCACGGCAACGCGGACTTCTTGACCCGTACCTTTGGGTAGTACAACTGTCGTTCTGAGCTGTTGGTCTGTATATTTCGGATCGATTCCCAACCGTATATGTGCTTCTGCGGCTTCGGGAAACTTAGCTGTAGCGGTTTCTTTTAATAATTGCAACGCTTCAATCGGCGCATAAGCCCGATCTTCTACTTTCTCTTGCAGCGATCGCAATCTTCTCGATACTTTTTTTGCCATTTTTCTCTCCTGGGGTCGTTGCGAAGCTTCCTGCCTCTCCCCCGATATAATTTTGCTGCCGTTTACTTTGAGGTCTTTTGTCACTTACAAATGACAAATGACTTAGGGCGTAGACACCCGAAGGGTGGCTTCTCGAAGAATAGCCCTTGCCGAAGGCTATGACGAATGACTACTCAGTAACGTTTACGCCCATGTTTTTCGCCGTTCCTGCCACAATTTTCATCGCAGCATCGATATCATTAGCGTTCAGGTCTGGTAGCTTCGTTTGAGCGATTTCCCGCAACTGAGCTGTTGAAATCGAACCAACTCGCTTTTTATTTGGCTCGTTGGAACCGCGCTCGATCCCTGCTGCTTTACGAATCAATACGGAAGCAGGAGGAGTTTTGAGGACAAATGTAAAACTTCTGTCTTCAAACACCGAAATTTCTACGGGAATGACCATTCCTGCTTGGTCGGCGGTTCTGGCGTTGTATTCTTTGCAGAACATCATAATATTCACGCCATGCTGACCTAGCGCTGGTCCGACTGGCGGTGCTGGGTTAGCTTTACCAGCATTCAATGCCAGCTTAATGACCGCAACTACTTTCTTTGCCATTTCTCTGTTCTAGCCTTGTTTCTGAACCTGATTGAACTCCAATTCTACGGGCGTGTCCCGTCCGAAAATTGAGAGTAAAGCTTTTAGCTTACTCCGTTCTGGACTGACTTCCACCACTTCGCCTTCAAAGTCTTTAAACGGACCAGTTAACACGATAATTCGATCTCCAGCCGCCAAATTGATTTTGACTACTGGCTCCTGTTCCTGAGCTTGCTTAAAGATTCTTTCTACTTCTGGGGGACTGAGGGGTAGGGGTTTAACGTGACCGCGACCGCGACCGCTACCACGCTTTTGTTCGGCTCCGACAAAGTTAATGACGTGAGAGGTATTTTTCACTACCTGCCACGTTTCATCGTCCATTGCCATTTTGACTAGCACGTAACCAGGAAACACTTTTTCATCCGTTTCTTGCCTACTGCCATCTTTGCGGATTTTGAAGGCTTTACTTTGCGGAATTTCTACTTGAAAAATGCGCTCGGATACGTCGAATGTCTGCGCCCGCCGCTCTAAGTCTGCTTTCACGCGCTTTTCACAGCCAGAGGCGACTTGTACGGCATACCAACGCGGTTTGCGATCTGCTGTGTCCGCGATCGCTGGTTTTGCCTCTTCTTCGCGGCGAGAGTCACCTGGCTCGTCTGTTGCAAAAGTCATTAGAATACCTTTCTTGCTGCCCAAGCAAACAACGCATCAATGAGGTAAATCATTGTGGCAGATAGTGCCACCATTGATAGTACGGCTAAAGATTCGCTGATTAGCTGTTGGCGACTGGGCCAAACTACTTTATCAAGTTCCTCTTTAGTTCCCTTTAAAAAGTCGGTGACGCTAAATCCACTGCTTTGTTGGATCTCGGCTTCGTTTTTCTTGCTCACGGTTGCTTTACACCTCAATTGATAATAGAAGCGATCGCGGTTTAACCCTCACTGCTTGACTGTTTTGTTCAGACTGAGCAGTTCGTTCGAGTCCAGCCGATCTAACTTATATATATTTAAGATCTGGGTCGTCACCAACTAATTTTACCCAAAAGCTTCTACTTTTGCTGGCGATAGCTAGCATTCGATCGCGCTTTTGGGTAAGGGATTTGCCTGATTGAGAGCGCGCCCTGGAGGACTTGAACCCCCGACATCCGGTTTTGGAGACCGACGTTCTACCAACTGAACTAAGAGCGCACAAATTTGGCTGGATTCTAGTCTAACGCAATTTGGCGACCTGAAGCGCGATCTTCGCGATTGCTATTGGGTAATTTTTCTTGCGTGACTTGCAACAGTTACCCAATTGCAATTACAGGGCGCGATCGAACCGTTGCTTGATCCGAGTTGCCTTCCCTACGCGATCGCGTAGGTAGTATAGCTTAGCACGTCGTACCTTACCACGTCGCATAACTTTAACGCTATCAATTCGAGGCGAATGCAGTAGAAAGACTCGCTCTACACCTACACCTTGAAATACGCGGCGCACGGTGATCGTTTTGTTAATGCCGCTGTTACGCATGGCAATAACTACGCCTTCATAAGGCTGAGTACGTTCTTTGCCACCTTCTTGAATAATTACCCCGACTTTTACCGTGTCACCGATATAGATCTCAGGTAAATTCGACTTCAACTGCTCCGCTTCAATCGAGCGGATAATTTCTTGCGCGTTCATCATTTTTAAAAAACTCACAATCGTTAATCATAGCTCAATGTTTATCGATCGGTCTAGGGGGTGTCAGTGACTAGTGACTAGTGGCTGGTGGCTAGATGCTTCCGACTGCCGAATTCCCTAATTGTGTCAACAATTACAACCACTCAACCGCCTTCTTGGTAAGCTCTGGTGCGAAGTCACTCTGAAGAGTTAATTCATCTACAAGATGTCAAATTTGAAAATTTTGACTTAATATATAGTCAATCGTTAAAAATATTAACAAGATCTTGCTTTCTGGAACATCCCCAAGTAGGGGGACTAAGATGCGCAAGATGAATACATAGTATGTAAGGACTTGCTAACCGTGACATCACAATTAAGATTGGCTCAAGTTGATGAAGCATCGGCATCCCAGAAAGTTGCTGAGTTCTTTCGCAAGTCGGCGGGTGAATGGCGATCGCAACGACGATACTATACGTTACCTGATGGCGAAACTAAGGAAATGGTCAGCTACATTACCATCAGGTTTTTAGAACCAGGGTGCGATGAGTTAAGAAAATTAGCAGAATTACATCAATTGAGCGATCCAGGTATCTTAACTTGTGGTGCAGAAGTAAGTTGGGAAAGCCGGGATTCGGTGTCACAGAAGAAGCAGTCAAAAGGTGCAACAATGTTTGGAGTTGCAGGTTCTACTTTATATCGCGATCGCGGTTTTGCCACGACTAAACCTGTAACAGCTGAATATTACTTTCTAGAATCGGAAACCATGTGTCTGCGAACTGAGTATAATGGCTCAGTCTTTGAGGAACAGTTAAAACTAATTGGCGATAAGTATCGTACGCGCCAGACAATTATTTCCCGTGCAGGGGAACAACAGATGATCGGTCAATATTTGGAAAAGCGGGTGGAATAACGTTTCTACCATAGAATTGTCGTAGGGGCGCACAGCTGTGCGCCCCTACATGTGTGTTATGTGTCACCGCGATCGCATTGACAATAAAATCAAATTGATATTCTCGATAAAAATTCGTTATTATCAGAGATTTATTCAAATTTCGTTACATTTTGGCATTACAATAATGTTCGCTGTTTAAAACTAAAAAACTCTGTGCCATTCGAGCTTGTTAGTAGTGTAGAAAATCTGGGAAGCAAGGAAACTAGCCAAGATCGGGCAAGCCTTCCCTTCACGCTGGCAGAACTGAAAGCTGCAATCCCTGCCGAGTGCTTTCAACCATCTACTTGGCGATCGCTTGCCTACTTCTTTTTAGATATAGGTATTATTAGCCTTCTCTACGTAGTGGCTAGTGCAATTGACTCTTGGTGGTTCTTTCCCATTTTTTGGGTGATGCAAGGAACCATGTTTTGGGCTTTATTTGTGGTTGGACATGATTGCGGACATCGCTCGTTTTCTAAGTATAAGTGGTTGAATAACTTAGTCGGGCATTTGGCACACACGCCAATTCTCGTCCCTTTCCACGGTTGGCGGATCAGTCACAGAACCCATCACAATAACACTGGCAATATCGATACAGATGAAAGCTGGTATCCGGTGACGGAAGCCACATATCGACAGATGGCTTGGTATGAAAAACTACTACGCTTTCAACTAATTTTGTTCTTGTATCCACTCTATTTATTTAAGCGATCGCCTGGAAAACAGGGTTCGCATTTCTTACCTAGCAGCAATCTTTTTCGTCCTTCCGAAAAGTGGGATGTGATTACGAGTACGATCTGCTGTGGATTGATGATAGCTTTCTTAGGTGGACTGACTTACCTATATGGCTGGATGTTCTTGCTGAAATATTACCTAGTACCATACGTCATTTTTGTGATGTGGCTGGACTTGGTAACATTCTTACACCACACAGAACCGGATATTCCTTGGTATCGAGGTGAGGAATGGTATTTCTTAAGAGGGGCTTTATCAACAATCGATCGCGATTACGGCTGGATTAACCCCATCCATCACGATATTGGGACTCACGTGGCACATCACATATTTCTGAATATGCCACACTACCACCTGCGCACCGCGACGGAAGCAATTAAACCAATCTTGGGAAATTACTATCGCAAGTCTCAGGTTTCCATATTGCGGGCTTTATGGCAATCCTATAAATCTTGCTATTTCGTCTCAGATACAGGCGGAGTTGTTTATTATCAGTCTCCCAAGGAATTGAAGGATTAAAAAAGTAGAGACGTTACATATAACGTCTCTACTTTTTTAATAATGATTCCCTGATTTACGGTGATGGACGGCGGTGACACCATCGGGGTTGAGGACTTTTCCGTTATCGACGATCGCGTAGACAATCCAGTGATCGCCAGCCTCCATCCGATTATTAACCGTACATTCGAGATACGCTAAAGCATCAGTGAGAATGGGACAGCCGTTTTCAGATGTTTCCGTAGCAACATTGGCAAATCTATCCTCGCCTGGGGCAAAGGATTTCATAAAGTGCTTGCGTAATTGTCTTCCTTCTGCCAAGACATTTAAAACCAATTTATCGCCGCTATGCAGCATCGATTCAATCGCACGGTCTTTAGCCACAGCTACAGTGAGTCCTGGCGGATTGAATGTGGCTTGAGATACCCAAGAAGCTAGCATCGCACTAGAAATTTCTTCGTGCTTTTTAGTGGTGACGACGCATAGAGAACCGACAATTCGTCCTACAGCTTGTTCTACATTGCTAGCTGGTTGACGTGCGATTCTGACTTTTTTCGCCCGTTTGACACTTTGGGCAAAATCCGTACCTGTTTCTTCACATAGTTGCAAAGTGACATCAGTAGGTTTGAATTTGACGCGGATCGGGTCAAATCCAAATCGATAACCAGCGTCTTTGAGTTTACCTTCAATTAATTCTATTGCTTCTCCACTCCAGCCAAAGGAACCAAAAACCCCTGCAAGTCTGTTGCTGCTAGAGGTAGAGAGAATGATCCCTAAAGCGGTTTGAATTGGAGTTGGTGCGTGTCCGCCAAGGGTGGGGGAACCGATGACAATCCCAGCAGCTTTTTCTACAGCGGTGCGGATCTCGTCGGGTTCGGCAAATTCGCAGTTGATCGATTCTACGGCGACTCCAGCTTTAGTAATTCCACGGGCGATCGCCTGTGCTAGTGTTGCAGTACTACCATAAGCTGAGGCATAGAGCAAGGCTACGGTTATATCCTGAGAGGTTTGCTGTTTGCTCCACTGACGATAAGCTTGAGTGAGTTCGATCAATCCATAGCGAACGATGGGACCGTGACCTACGCCATACATTCTCACGGGTAATTCGGCAAGTTTTTCCAGCGCCGTTTCTACTTGTCGTGCATGGGGAGCCATGACACAATCGAAATAATAGCGACGGTCTTCGTTAAAAATTTCCCAGCCTTCATCAAATACTTGTTCGCCGCACAGATGTGCACCAAATAGTTTATCGGTGTAGAGAATTTCGGTTTGCGGATCGTAAGTACAAAGGTGGTCGGGGTAGCGAGGATTGGGAGTAGGAATAAATTGTAAAAGATGCCCTCTGCCCAAATCTAAGGTTTCATCTCCTCGCATCACCAAAATGGATAAATCTTCACTTTCCATCGTGGTACGCAAATTTTTCGCCCCAGGATTAGAACAGACAAAAGTAATTTGGGGGGCAACTTCTAACAAGGCTTTGAGAGTAGCGGCGCGGTTGGGGTTGACGTGTCCTAAGATGACGTAATCTAAACTTTTGAGGTCGAAGCGCTGCTGTAAAGCTTCGAGATAGATTTGGCTAAAAGTTTCGCCGGGAGGGTCAATCAAGGCAGTTTTATCGCCTTGAATAAAATAGGAATTTGCCGTCGTGCCTTTAGCAAGGGCGTACTCAATTTCAAAGCGTAGCCGCGCCCAACTGCGCGATCGCACTATAGTTGTATCGATCCCGATGGGTAGAACTTGAACGTCGCGGGGTTTTGTTTCTAGCATGGTTTAATGCATTTAAATTAGGAGTCACTTGATTTCTCTTCTGCTGTCACCGAAAGCAAATAATCTAAAATTACAACACCAGTTCTAACCACTGACTTAGTAGCTGCATCAGATATTTTGGAGCCACGATGTATTACTCTATTGCAAGTGCTGTTAGTTTTCATCAACAGTACTAACGAATCGGGCGAGAGAATTTCTTTGGCAACAAGCTCTTCAGCCATGCCTACAATACCTATTGGACGTGTTGAAATATCGATACCATGTTCGTAAGCAATTCTTCTGAGTTCTCTTTCTAATTCAAGTCTTAATTTTGCTAATGCTAATGAATTATCTATCCCGATTAATTGATTTATGCTTACATCCCAAGGCAAGGATTGAGAAACCGCAACTTTGCCTTTTTGACTAATACTTGATTCACTTGTTTCTATTTCTACAATGCTTTTGCTAATATCAACTTCGTCAAACAAGATTTCATCTAAAGATGAATTCATTTTTCGTTCTCTTCCTATAAACCGCTCGAAAGCAGATAAGGCAGCAACTGTAGTCATACCTGAGATAATTAGCAACACTTGGTCTATTCCAGATGTTGTCTCATTTTTTCCAACCACAAAAAGCAGATAAGCTGTAACAAAGGCAAGAATTAATCCTGCGATTATGCTGCGAAACCCTTCAATTTGTGCAGGTCTACTAATCATCTTCTTTTCCTTTGTCTCTGCCTGAAAATGTTTCTTTTACTAAGTCTGGTGCAAGTTCGTACAGAAATGCTCCCAGTACTAGCAACCCTGCTTCAGTCGAGCCATTAATGAATAGCACTAAACCTATTGTAAGAGCAGCAACAGAAACACCTATTCGTCGCCATATCTGTATGTTCTGTATGAAACGCCCCTGTTTACCTTCCTTAATAACTTCATTTTGTTTGATGATTTCTCCCCGTATTTGAGTCCAAAACAAGGCTTCTTGAGGAGAATTTGCTTTAGCTATGCGTTGTTCTACTTGGGAAAGGGCTGTAGGCTCGGCAGAAGCGTTAGAAGCAGATGGTAACTGAGCAGATGTTTTCTCCAGTCCCTCTTCTTCTGACATTTTCTTATCTTGAATTAATACAACAGCAACCCCAATTCTAGTAAGAATTTCCTAATTTCCGATGGTGAACGGCGGTGATAGATTCTGGTTTGGAGACGCGACCTGCATAAACCGTACAGTAGACGATCCAGTGGTCATTGCACTCCATCCGGCTAGCGACTTCGCATTCCATATAAGCAAGGGCATCGGTAAGAATAGGAGAACCATTTGTTGCCATTTGGGTCTTGACTCCAGCAAAGCGGTCAGCGCCAGGGGGAAAGCGCTTGAGGAAGTGCTTCATCAGGGCTTGGTAGTTACCTTCTTCCAAGACATTCAACACGAAGCGATCGCCGACCTGCATCAAAGACTCGATCGCCCGGTCTTTTGCCACTGCGATCGTGACTCCCAAGGGTTGAAAACTAGCCTGGGCAACCCAAGAAGCTAACATCGCCCCAGAGAGTTCGCCTTTTTGGGTAGTGATGATGTAAAGTCCGCTGCTGATTCTTCCCAGGGCTTTTTCTAAGTCGGCGGCGAAGGCTTTTAACTGTTTAATACTGCGATCGCGCGTCAGTAACTGTCCCAAGTCCGTTCCCGATTCTTCGCACTGCTGGTATGTATTCTCTGTCGGGGTATCTTGAATCCGAATGATACCAAAAGCTGGAGTCAAGCCCAAGTTACGAAACTTATTTTGCAGTGGATAAATCGGTTCGTCGTCGCCACCCCCAGATTCAAATAGACCAAAGACTTGCTTGGCTTTGACAGCTGCCAAAATCGAACTGAGGGTATCGTGGGCGGGATCGCTGAGGCTGCTGGGGGGCATCCCAATGATAACTCCGGCGCTGCGACCGACAATTTCTTGCACTTCTTGCTGGTCGGTTGTCCTCATATCGACCATCTCTACAGCAACACCCGTTTTATCTATCCCGTGGGAGATAAAAGCTGCAAGGCGATCGCTGTAGCCATAGTCTGGAGTGTAAAACAGGGCGACGGTGGTTTCTGTCTTAGCTTGATTTTGGCTCCAACTACGGTAGCGTCCGGTGAGTTCCGCAACATTGTGAGAGAGTAAAGGTCCGTGACCAGTACCAATGATGTTGACTTTCCCTAATTCACCCATCCGTTTCATCGCAGAGATCACAGAACGGGCATTAGGAGCCATCAAACACTCGTAGTAGTATTGAAAATCGGCTTCGATCGCGGTTAAATCTTCATCAAACATGCGCTCGTCGCAGTAATGCAACCCAAAAGCATCGCAGGTGTAGAGAATTTGGGTGGCGCGATCGTAGGTAAAAATAGTATCGGGCCAATGCAAATTAGGCGCGCTGACAAATTCCAGTTCGTGTCCGTTGCCTAAATCGAGGCGATCGCCATTTTTGACGATTTGGCGTTGGAATGGTTGGTGTACCATGTCCTCAAGAAACTGCAAGGCAACTTTGGAGCCGATAACCGTGGCGTTGGGTGCGAGTTGCAGCACGTCTTTAACCAAGCCGCTATGGTCTGGCTCGGTGTGGCTGATAATGATGTAATCTAGCTGTGAAAGGTCAATCAGATCTTTGAGGCTATCTAAATACAGATGGCGAAATTTTTCGTGGGAAGCATCAACTAAGGCAGTTCGTTCGCCCTGAATGATGAATGAGTTATACGTTGTACCGTTTTGCAGACCGTATTCAATGTCAAAGCGATCGCGATCCCAGTCGAGCGATCGAATTGCTGTGGTATTGGCAGCAATTTCACTTGTCTGGATTGTCAGGCGATTTTGCTTTCTATCGGCGAGTACTACCATTAGTCCTCTCCCCTATAATTTTTAAGTATTATTTCCTTATCTTCATTCTCTCACGTCTTTCTTGTAAAGCTTTATTAAATAAATTATCAGTGAGTTAAAAAAGCTAAAAGTAAATCGTAAGTCGTAAGTCGGAATTAACTAATAACTGAGATGGAAGCTTGGCTGGGTTTGGAAATTGGCAATTCTCGGTTGCATTGGGCTTGGTTTGCAGGCGAAGAGATCCAAGAGACTTGGGATACCCCCCATCTTTCTAGGTTGATTGAGCAACAGCTAGCTCAGTGTAAGACTTTTGCCGATCTTCCCCAAGAAATTCTGTCTCCTGACTTAAATACCTCTCGTCTCTCGCCTCTCGCCTCTCGCCTCTTACCCATCTACATTGCTTCAGTTGTTCCTAGTCAGACAGCGCTGTGGCAAGCATACCCAGAAGCACACGTAATTTCGCTAGATAAAATCTCTCTTTCAGGAATTTACCCCACACTAGGGATCGATCGCGCTTTAGCTGTGTTGGGAGCTGGAGAAGCTTTCGGTTTTCCCGTCTTAGTTATTGATGCAGGGACAGCATTAACTTTTACAGGTGCAGATGGCGATCGCTGTTTGGTTGGTGGGGCGATATTATCAGGATTGAGCCTACAGTTGCAGTCTTTAGGGCAACAAACGGCTAATTTGCCATCAATAACAACTCCCGAAATTCTTTTTTTACCCGAACGCTGGGCGATGAATACCTCAGAAGCAATCCAAAGTGGAGTTATCTACACGCTAATTGCCAGCATTCGCGATTTTGTTACGGCTTGGTGGGAAAAATTTCCCGATAGTCAGATTTGTTTTAAAGGAGGCGATGGTAAGTTGCTACTGGAATATCTGCGATCGCTCCATCCTGAATTCACAGATCGAAAAATTATGTATGAACCAAACCTAACATTTTGGGGAATGCGATCGTATCTGCAAAGTTTCCAGTAATTGTTTTTGAGCTAAGCTAAAAATGATGCCACTTGCGACATCAATTTAGCCACCATAAAAGACATGGAACGGACGGTACGTACCACTCTCACTCTACCTTCTGAGCTTCTAGAAGCCGCCGATAGAATGGTTAGCGAAGGGAAAGCCAAGAGCCGTAATGAGTTTGTAGCTCAAGCTTTGCGACACGAACTGGCAACACTACAACGAGCAGAGATTGATGCAGCCCTAGCTGAGATGGCACAAGACCCAGACTATCAAGCAGAAGTGCTAAGAATGGAAGCTGAGTTTGCTCCTGCTAGCTGGGAAGCTTTAAGTCTAGGGGCTTCTCAGGTGTGAAACGGGGAGAAGTCTATGATGCCCGCCTCGAACCCGTTGAAGGTTCTGAACAAGGAGGAACTCGACCCATCATCATTGTTAGTCGCGATGCAATTAATGCCTATAGTCCTGTAATTTTAGCCGTTCCTTGCACTACTTATCAGCCAGATAAGCGAGTTTATCCGACTCAAGTTTTAATTCGTGCATCAGATGGGGGATTGAGTAAAGATTCTATTGCTATGGCAGACCAGGTGCGCGTTTTATCTAAAGCTCGTCTTTTGCGCTTACGAGGAATGCTCTCGCATCAGGCAATGTTGCAATTAAACCAAGCATTGTTAATTGCTTTAGATTTGCTAGGGCAAGATTAAGTAAAAGCTAGAGTTTATAGCTCATGATAAATCGAAGCGAAGTTAAAAGTGTTCGCGGGCTATTTGTTGGTCTAGTCACCCTAGATTTTGTTTATTTAGCTCCATCCCCACCAACTAACAATCAGAAAATTGTTGCATCCGATTATGTTGTTGCAGCTGGGGGTCCTGCTACTAATGCTGCCGTCACATTTAGTTATTTGGGGAATCAGGCTACTTTGTTAGGAATAGTAGGAAGCCACCCGATTACTCAGCTAGTTCGAGCAGATTTAGCAACTTATGGAGTGGCGATCGCAGATTTAGCACCCAGTCAAACTGAACCGCCGCCTGTCTCGTCAATTATTGTCTCCCAAGAGACGGGGGAACGGGCAGTAGTTTCTATTAATGCTGTCAAAAACCAAGTGACACCTGAATTTATCCCAAACAATATTTTACAAGGTGTAGATATAGTTTTAATTGACGGACATCAAATGTTAGTAGGAGAAGCAATCGCCCAACTTGCTAAAGCTAATAATATTCCTGTTGTTGTTGATGGTGGTAGTTGGAAACCTGGATTTGAAAAAGTTCTGTCTTTTGCAGACTACATTATCTGTTCTGCTAACTTTCGCCCTCCCAATTGTCACAACATGGAGGAAGTCTTTGCCTATCTTTCCCAAATAGAAATTCCTCATATTGCGATAACTCAGGGAGAACAACCAATTCAGTTTTTAGATGAGGGAAAAATCAAATCTCTAGAAATTTCTCAAATTAAACCTATAGATACTCTCGGTGCAGGAGATATTTTTCACGGGGCTTTTTGTCATTACATTCTTCAGCACAATTTTATTGAAGCTTTAGGAGCTGCGGCAAAAATTGCTGCTCGGTCTTGTCAGGCTTTCGGTTCTCGTCAATGGATGCAAACTGGGAGAAATTAACTATCGGGATTAGCTTCCTCTAACTGCTCTGCCTCAAAGTCAACTTTGTTATATAAATCTTCTAGAGAGATTTGAAAGAGAACAGAGTGTAAGGCAATCATTTCATCTTCTATATCATATTCTCGAATTTCCCAACGCTTTCTTCCCGTCTTCACATACTGCATGACATTAATTTTGGTTTGGTCGATTAATATGTATTCTTGGAAAGAAGCTATAGTTTTATAATCCTCGAATTTTGCTTGACGGTCGCGACTTTGGGTAGACTTAGATAAAATCTCGGCAATGACAATTGGATTAGTCACTGTATCGTTACGATTATTGTAATACTCTGGCTTTCCGGCAATTATCATGACATCGGGATAGGTGTAAATGTTCTTATCAGGGATCCACAAACGCACGTCACCCATAAAAACTTCGTAGTCTTGCTGTCTGAAAGCAAAATTTAGTCCAGTACTAAGATTTAGTGCTAGCCGATTGTGATTTGTCGTTCCGCCTACCATTGGAATAATTTCACCGTTTATATATTCACTCTTGAATTTAGCTATCTCTTCTAAAGCTAAGTACTCATCTTGGGTGTAGTAGCGTTCGGTTATTTGCATAGTTTCCTCAATCTCAAATTACAACTGGAAATCACAAATTCTACCGATAGTTTAACTTGGTAGGTTGTACAAAATATCGGAGGGCGGGTTTAGGAAGATCTCAGATTGCAGCAGAGATAGTTGGTAAACCCGCCCCTACTACACTATTTCGCGGACTAACTGTGCCAATCTTTCAGCACTATCAACTACTGCGATCGCGCCTGCTTTTTTTCCCATTTGAGCTAACTTTTCAGGTGAATGCAACAAACTTAAAACTTCTTTGGTTAAGATTTCTGGTGTTAATTCTGGTTGACGAAAGACTAAAGCCGCTCCCGCTGCCACTAAAACTTGAGCGTTGTAATATTGATGATCTTCCGCTGCTGTTGGTAGGGGAATAAAAACCGCTGGCTTGCGGGCGATCGCTAATTCCGTTACCGTACCAGCTCCGGCTCTGGCAATAACTAAACTTGCCCGATGCAACAGCCGCGCCATATTGTCATAAAAAGGCAGTGCAATATACTGCGGATGTTTCAAACTTTCCACGTCAGGATCGTTACTTCCCGTCTGATGTACCACCCACGCTCCAGCCTCAAACCAAGCCGTAGCAGACTGCCGCACTAACTTGTTGACAGCTACCGCTCCCTGACTACCACCGACAATTAAAATCAGCGGTACGTTCTCAGGGATAGCTAAATCTAGAGGTGGTAGCGTATCTAGTGCCTCTACTTGAAACTGCGATCGCACGGGCGTACCTGTAAAGATGGTTTTGACTCCAGATAAGTATTTTGCTGCTGGTTCAAACCCAATCGCCACAACACTACACCAACGACTTAAAAAGCGAGTCACTTTGCCGGGAATAGCATTCGATTCGTGCAAAATAACGGGTAAACCAAGCGATCGCGCTGCAATAACTGCTGGAGCCGCAATATATCCACCCGTTGTTAACACCCCCTGAAACTGCCCCTGTTTTAGCAACTTTCGCGCCTGAAAAATAGCAAGAGCCAGTTTAGTTAAAATTTTTACCGTACCCAGCCCCAAGCGTTGCTGAATGCCTTCTACATCGATAGTATGCAAGCGATATTGGGATGGAACTAATTGAGTCTCTAATCGATTCGGAACCCCCAACCACTCAATCTGGTAATCTGATAACTGTTCCGCAGTGGCGATCGCCGGAAACAAATGTCCGCCAGTGCCACTTGCTGCAATCAATAGTCGCATCCGTGCATCCCCCATTCCCTTCTACCAAGTCAAGACACAGGTTAACCTAAGATAGAGCAAATGATGTTGTTTTCGGTCATTGGTCATAAAGTGCGAATTGCAAATTGCAAATTGCGAATTGTCATGACAGCTAACTTGCTCAATCGGGAAATATTTAGGCGATCGCCAATGGGTAAAATCTTGAATTCTCTGTCTGCTTGCTTGTTAGTTCCAGTACTGCTAGCACTCTCTGTCATAGTCTCAAGCAACCGTACCGTTGCCCAAGCTCCAGTACAAACCCCGCCAGCATCCACCCCCACTAATGCGCCTCAGCCTCAGCCACCAGTACCGCTCAACGCACCCGCAGAACTGACAAACATAATTGCGCAAATTGATGCGGCTGCCAACCAACGCAACATTAATGAGGTATTAAAGTTTTATAGTCCCAATTTCACTCATTCCGATGGCTTAACGCGCCAAAGCATGACACAAGCTTTAACTGCCCTATGGAAGAGTTACCCGCAGCTCAAGTATCAGACGCAACTGCTCTCGTGGCAACCTCAAGGCAGGGCTACGATCGCAGAGACGGTGACTAAGATTACTGGCACGCAGCCGCAAGCGGTTGGTAATACGCTACTCGATGCCACCATTAGATCCAAACAGAGGTACGAGAACGGTCAAATCGTACAGCAGGAAATTCTTTCCGAGCAAAGTCAAATTAAAACTGGAGACAAACCGCCAACGGTAGAAGTCAAACTACCGCAGCAGGTAAAACCCGGGCAGCAATATAACTTTGATGCAGTCGTGCGAGAACCATTAGGCGACGATTATCTCCTCGGTGCGGCGATCGAAGAACCAATTAGACCCGATAATTTTGCAAATCCGGCGCGGGTGGATCTAGAGTTACTCTCATCCGGCGGACTATTTAAAATCGGTCGCGCTCCCATCAAACCCGATCGCTACTGGGTTTCTGCCGTACTCATCCGAGGCGATGGCATGACACTGGTAACTCAGCGCCTTAATGTAGTCGGCAAAAATCCACCTGCGGCGCAGAAGCCATAGAAGAGAGCTGAGGGAGCTGAGGGAACTGAGGAAGAAAAACTGCTCCTGACTCCTGGCTCCTAAGTTTTGACTTTTAACTTTTGACTTTTGACTTTTCAGAAAGGAGTATGGTTTCAGTCCGACATCAGATTGTATTAATTACGGGTGCAAGTAGTGGCATTGGTGAAGCGACAGCGCAAATATTTGCCCAAGCTGGTGCTAAGTTAATCTTAGTAGCCCGTCGTCAAGAACGATTAGCACAATTGGCAGACGATCTTAATAAAGAATTTGCCAGCGATATACATACTATGCAGTTGGACGTGCGCGATCGCACCAGTATAGAATCGGCTTTAGCTCAGTTGCCGTCTGAATTCTCCGCGATCGACGTTTTAATTAACAATGCTGGTCTGAGTCGCGGTTTAGACAAGCTCTATCAAGGCAGTTACCAAGATTGGGAAGAAATGATCGATACCAATGTTAAAGGGTTACTTTACTTTACCCGTGCGATCGTCCCAGGAATGGTAAGTCGCGGACGGGGACATGTTGTCAACCTCGGCTCGATCGCAGGACATCAAACTTATCCTAACGGCAACGTCTATTGTGCTACTAAAGCCGCCGTCAAAGCAATTTCTGAAGGCTTAAAACAAGACTTACTGGGGACTCCCGTGCGGGTTACATCCGTCGATCCTGGGATGGTAGAGACGGAATTCAGCCAAGTTCGATTTCACGGCGATACCGAACGAGGAAATCAAGTGTATCAGGGACTCAAACCCCTCACGCCAGAAGACGTAGCCGATGTCATTTTCTTCTGCGTCACGCGATCGCCCCACGTGAATATCAGCGAAGTTTTGATGATGCCCGTGGATCAGTCGAGTTCGACTTTGTTTAATCGAAGGGGTTAGGGAGTTGTAGAGACGTTCCATGGAACGTCTCTACAACCAGCGTACTATCAACAAATCGGTCGATTCCCAGGATTCACAGCATGAATGTACTCGCTACCAGAATCGGGCCAGCCGCGTTTGTAGGCTGCTTCTTGGGGTTGACCCCAACCCAGTTGCAGAATAATTTCGAGAAAATTTATATTTTCTGATTTCCACAGGGTCGCCCATTGGGTTCGGTGCATAATTCTTTCGACATCAACTGGCGTAATCTGTCGGTAGCCTTTGCCGTGATTGATACTCAGGTAAATATCCATTCCTGCCGTGACTTCTTGCCAAAACTCGGCGATCGCGGATCTATGCTCCTTCAAGATTTCCAAATCTTCAGGTACGGCGATTAAGTGGGCATCAACTTCAGGATATGCGATTGTTTTACCTTTAACCGTCATCTGTCGCCAGACAATGCCAGATACGCCATGTTCGATTTGGTAACGATGTACTGCTGCCTTAAAGTCTTGATAGGCAGTAAATTTTTGCAAGCCTTCGGGTTTGAGATACTTGTCGATCGCAATATTCCCAGAAGGCTGCGCCGCCAAGTTGAGCCTTTGTCCCTGGAGACAGGCTTGGCGTTCGGCTGCCAAAATCTCAATTAGCTCCTGTGTAGTGTACGCTTTTGTCATTAACTAGTGGCTAGTGGCTGGTGGCTGGTGGCTAGTGGAACCAGTGACTAGTTGGGGCTATTGCCGATCATTTTGCCTAAAAATTGTCCTTTTGTCTGCGCATCTGCAATACATTTTGAGGAGTGAGGAGTGAGGAGCGAGGGGCGAGGTAAAGGACAAGGGGGACAAGGGGGACAAGGGGGACAAGGGGGACAAGGGGGAACTCGGGGACCCCACGACCGAAGGGAGTGGGGATTAGGGGGCGAAGGGGGACAAGGAAGCAGAGGAGAAAATCAATTCAATATCCAAAATCCCCACACCCTACACCCCACACCCTAAACCCTTTCCTGAGCGCACCACGCACCACTCTCTTTCCCTCACTCCTTGCTCCTCACTCCTCGCTCCTATTCCGTCACTTCAGAACTAAATTCATTGAAAGAGCGGCGTTTCAACTCAGATGATTCGGTACGGGGTAATAAGTCAAATACTTCTCGCAGGGTGTCATCTACTCGTTCGTAAGGAACTTGCCCTGTTTCATTCAGGACGACTTTACCCGCTTTGTCGAATACAATAACTTGCGGAACTGCACCCTTGTAGTAGTAGCCAGGTTCGGTGGGCTTGTAGGTCAATTCCGGTAAAATGGTGTCTACATTGACAGGAATGATATCTGTTGCCCGACCATAGAAGGCTTGCATCCGCGATACTGCTGAAGCATACTGCTTACAATCGCTGCAATCGTCTAAGTACAACACTAGCAGCGTGGCGCGATCGCTTGCTGCCATAGATTTTTCTAACGTTGTTTTTGGTGGTACTAGTGAGGCATTTCCACCATACAACACAAAAACGTTCCCTTCATAATTGTCGTCGTTGATTCCTGCTAGGGCAGAGGGTATTCCCAGGCAGTACGAAAATACGACGAATAGTAATAACAACTTAGTCAACAATCGTCTCCATCGACGTGTCGCGTTTGGAGGTGACTGGAGCTGAAAAAAATTCATTGCAGCAAACCTTAGATTTGAGCCAATAGTCCACATCTACCATTAGACTATTTTTTTGCTGTTGGTTGTTGGTTGACGGTAAGAGAGTGGTGCGTGTTGATGCGGGTGTGAGGTGTGGGGTGTGGGGTGTGGGGTGTAGGGTGTAGTGAGAGAATTGATGTTAATTTTGTTAACTACATCTATCTTAAGTCGGAAATCAGAATCGGTAATTTTGATTTAATCTATATAAGGAGAAGCAGGAGCTAAAAATTCTGTCATAGCAATAGAAATTGGAGGTTTGAAGTCGCAAAAATCTGAAAAAGGTGTAGATTCGCGATCGTTCGTTCAATCTGGGTGCTAGCGGTTGACAGGAGCAGTTAATCGATGTATATCAATATATAAACGACATAGTTATTTAGACAGGGTTATTTATGCATAGTTACTGAAACTGTGTTACTGAAACTATAGGTATTAAAACTGTGAGTTATTGAAGCTATAGTTACTCAGGCATAGTGATTAAGGCTATGTTATTGAAACTATGTATTAGGTTGCGTCGATTGGTTGAGTAACTAGGAAATATTTCAAATGGACGCAGCCCAATTTCAGCAAGTGGCAAAAGCTCTAGCGGAGCCACGGCGATTGGAAATTCTAACAGCGATCGCTACCCATGATGAGCTATCTTGCCGAGAAATAGTCGAGCAGTTTCCTGTATCGCAAGCAACAGTTTCTCATCACATTAAGGAGTTAGTTAAAGTCGGTTTGATCGAAACTAGGCGTGCAGGGCAATACTGTTATTACAGTTTTCGTGCGGAAGTTTTGTCAATTTATATTACTCAGTTACAGCAACTTTTGACAATAAACATTCAACAAAAATCGCCGGAACGAATTTAAGTGACTTGAATTGGAGACAACCAATAATCTCGATCGCGTATAGAAGGGAATTTAAACCTATTACAAATATAACTTTCACCGTTATTACAGGAGTCACTACTTAAGTAATCAAACCGCTAACTGACAACTTTTTGTACAGACGTTACATGTAACTGATAACTGTAGAGTTTGGTATTGACCGATGAATTATTACACAAAGGTGAGGCAATAAGCCAAAATTACAATTCTCTTTAGAGAATTCCTGACTCTTCGTTAGTCAAAACTTTTATTTAGCAAGCTTTCTATTCAATATGGAATCATCAGAACCTAAAGCATCCGCTACGGATGAGAGAAAACAAGTCCAAGACAAACCCCCAGGTAAACGCAAGCCGTGGATGTGGTTATTGGTCGGTCTAATCGCCATTGGTGGCGGAGTTGGACTATGGTATTTACTCGCACCCAAAAATCAAAACGCCAATTCAGCCGCACAGCAGCAACCGCCAACTAAGGTGAGGCTAGCCACCCTAGAATCAGGAGCAGTCAGCGAAAGTAGCGAGTATATTGCCAATTTAGAATCGCGACGATCCGTGACTTTACAGCCGAGAATTCAAGGGCAAGTCTCTCGTATTTTCGTTCGTCCGGGCGATCGCGTCAATCGAGGAGCGAACCTAATCCAGATCGATCCAGAAGAACAACAAGCAGCCGTCAGGAGTTCTAGCGCCGCGATCGCAGCTGCCGAAGCAGAAGTGGCAAATGCCGAAGCAACCCTGAGTTCCTTGCAAGCAGAACGCCTTTCCAACTTGTCGAATGTCAGATTCAACGAGAAAGAATACAAGAGATATTCTGACCTTGCCGACCAAGGAGCGGTAGCGCGATCGGTTGCGGATGATTATACCAATAGAATCGCTACGGCAAAAGCCGAACTCAATGCGATCGACAAACGCATTGCCGCTCAGAAAGCTACCGTAGCTCAACAGGAAAAAGCCTTGGCAGAAGCAAGAGCGAATACCCAAGGACAGGAAGCGCAACTGAAATACTACACGATTACCGCACCCTTTGCGGGTACAGTGGGGCGAATTCCAGTCAAAGAGGGGGATTTTGTCAACACATCAACCCAACTCACAAGCGTTACCGAGAACCAACCCCTAGAAGTCAATATCTCCGTACCCATCGAACGGGGACCAGAACTACGCCAGGGAATGCCAGTCGAGCTGCTTGACGGACAAGGCAAGCGTGTAGGGACGAGCAAGGTCTTTTTCATTGCCCCTAACACCGCTACTAATACCCAATCCGTACTCGTCAAATCTCTATTTGAAAATTCCCAAAATCAACTGCGTGCCGACCAATATGTAAGAGCGAGAGTCATTTGGAATCAACGCCAAGGCATTCTCGTTCCCACAACGGCAATTAACCGGATTGGCGGTCAAAACTTCGTCTATGTAGCAGAATCAGCACCACAACAACAGTCTCAACAGGCACAATCGGGACAACCACAGCTGATAGCACGGCAAAAACCCGTGAAATTAGGCAGCATTCAAGGTAACAATTACCAAGTTCTCGAAGGACTAAAACCTGGAGAGCGAATTATCACTTCAGGACTGCTCAACCTTAGAGACGGCGCACCGATCGCCCCTGAATCTTAAAGAGACAAGGGAGTCAATGGTCAATAGTTATTGGTCAATGGTTAATAGCAATCAACTATTAGCTATGAACTATGAACCACTCCCTACTCCTGTACGGGCGGGTTCACCTGAAATTTTTGCTAGTAGCAAAGCCGCTTGGTAAACCCGCCTCTACAACTACCCTACTCCCTACTCCCTCATGTTTGTTGACTTTTTTATCAAGCGACCAGTTTTTACGAGCGTCTGCGCCATCATTATTTTGCTGGTAGGAGCGATTAGCATTCCTACCCTGCCCGCCGCTCAATATCCTGAAATTGCGCCGCCCCAAGTGCAAGTCACTGCTAACTATGTTGGGGCAAGTGCAGAAGTCGTAGAAGATACAGTAACGACAGTACTAGAACGAGAAATTAACGGCGTTGATGGGATGAGATACATCAACTCCAGTAGCGCCAACGACGGTACGAGTACGATTACAGTCACGTTTGAAGCAGGACGGGATCTCGATATTGCTGCTGTAGACGTGCAAAACCGCGTTTCGATCGCCGAACCGCAGTTGCCGCAAGAAGTGCGTCAAGTCGGCGTGACGGTGACAAAGCAGACCAACAACCTGCTGTTAGGCATGGGTATATTCTCGCCTAACAAGCAGTATGACAACGTGTTCTTGAGCAACTACGTCGATCTTTATATGGTCGATGCCTTGCAACGAGTCAAGGGCGTGAGCGAGGCGCGGATTTTTGGCGAACGTCGCTATGCTATGCGCCTGTGGCTAGATCCCGATAAACTCGCCAGCCGCAATTTAGCAGCACAAGATGTCGTCGATGCTGTTGAAGAACAAAACTTGCAAGTAGGTGCGGGACAAATCGGTCAGCCACCTACAGAAGACGGACAGCAATATCAAATTGACTTGCGGGCTGTGGGTAGACTTGTTGACGTGTCTCAGTTTGAAGACATGGTAATCTCGACCGCACCAGACGGAACCCTGATTAAATTGAGCGATGTGGGGCGGGTAGAATTGGGGGCGCAAAACTACAGTTCGTTCCTGCGGTATCGGGGTCAAGAGGCGGTAGGGATCGGGATCTTTCCGATTCCAGGTAGCAACGATTTGGAGGTGGCGCGAAATGTTAAAGCCGAAATGGAACGGCTATCTCAACAATTTCCGCCAGGGATGGAATATCAGGTAGCCTATGACACGACCTTATTTGTAGAAGAGTCCCTCAAAGAAGTCATTATTACCCTGCTCATGTCTGTGGCGCTGGTAATTGCGGTGATTTACCTGTTCTTGCAGGACTGGCGCACGACTTTGATTCCGGTTGTGACAATTCCTCTAGCTTTGATCGGCACGTTTGCTTTTGTTAAAGCGTTCAATTTCTCGATTAACTCTTTGACGTTGTTCGGTTTAACCCTTGCTACAGGGATGGTAGTAGACGATGCAATCGTTGTTGTGGAAGATATCTCTCGCTTGATTCAAGATGAGGGAATGCCACCGCGTCAAGCAGCATCAGAGGCGATGCACGAATTGTTTGGGGCAGTGATTGCAACTTCCTTGGTATTGATGGCGGTGTTTGTCCCCGTCGCCTTTTTCCCAGGAGCCACAGGACAAATTTATCGGCAATTTGCGCTGACGATCGCCTTTTCAATTACAATTTCTACCTTCTTGGCGCTGACCCTTACGCCCTCACTCGCAGGCTTGTTGCTGCGACAAAAACCACCTGCACGGGGTCCTATAGCTTGGGTATTTGGTAAGTTTAATCGCTTCCTCGATTGGACGCGCCACAAGTACGAGCGATCGCTCAGTTTCCTAACGCGGATCAAACCGATTGTTTTGGGAATATTTGTCGTCTTCTTAGGACTAACGGCATGGTTGTATCAAATCGTCCCCACCGGATTTTTACCCGATGAAGACCAAGGTTATTTCATCACCCTAATTCAAGGACCCGAAGGAGCTTCGCTGAACTACACCAGCGACGTGATGCGGAAAATCGAAACTGAATATCTGAAATTACCCGAAGTCAAAGCAACTTTTGCCGTTGGTGGTTTCGGTATTGGTGGTACGGGTAACACCGCTAACAGGGGAGCAATTTTTACCCCGCTCATACCTTGGGGCGAACGTCCAGGGGCAAATCAATCGGCAGAAGCTCTGATTAATCGGATGCGCGGTGTTGTTTCCCAATTTCCTGAAGCTAGAATTCTACCTGTAAATCCGCCCGCAATTCGCGGTTTGGGTAGCGTCAGCGGTTTCCAATATCAACTGCAAGACCGTCAGGGAAATCTTCCTCTCAACGATCTTGTCGGCGTAATGCAACAACTGATGCAACGTGGAAATCAAACCCCTGGATTGTCAGCTGTCTTTAGTACTTTTGGGGCAAATGCGCCGCAAATGGAGATCGAGATCGATCGCAACAAAGCCAAAGCCTTACAAGTCGATGTAGACGAAATTTTAAATACCCTGCAAACATACATGGGTTCGCGCTACGTCAACGATTTCAACCTACAACGGCGGACTTATCGGGTGTACGTCCAAGCCGACAAGCAGTTTCGCTCGAATCCAGAGGATATTGGTAAATTATACGTGCGATCGAATCAAACCGATCCCGACCAGCGGCAGATGATTCCGCTGAGCAACTTGGTAAAAGTCACCCCGACTACTGGAGCGCAGTCAATTACACACTATAACCTCTTCCGCTCGATCGAACTCAACGGTTCTGCGGCTCCTGGTTTTAGTACCGGACAAGCAATGGACGCGATGGCAAAACTATCAGCGGAGATTCTCCCAGCTAGCATGGGCTACGAATGGTCGGGGATTTCCTTAGACGAGACAGAATCAGGTGGTCAAGCACCGATTATCTTTGCTTTAGGCTTGGTCTTCGTATTCCTAGTGCTGGCGGCTCAATACGAGAATTACGTCGATCCATTGATCATCATGCTGGCGGTTCCCCTAGCAATTTTCGGAGCTTTGTTAGCTCAGAATCTGCGGGGTTTACCGAATGATGTTTACTGTCAGGTTGGTTTGGTGATGTTGATCGGATTGGCAAGTAAAAACTCAATTCTGATTGTAGAATTTGCCAACCAATTGCGCGATCGCGGACTGTCAATTACGCAAGCAGCAATTCAAGCATCCCAGGAACGCTTGCGACCAATTTTGATGACGGCTCTTTCGACCTTATTAGGGATTTTCCCCCTAGTCATTGCCGTGGGTGCGGGGGCAAAAAGTCGTCAAGCACTTGGTACGGCAGTATTTGGCGGCATGTTTGTGGCAACGTTCTTGAGTTTGTTTGTCGTGCCAGTACTGTACATTGTTATCAGTAATTTGCGCGATCGCTTTCAATCGCGTCGTCCACCTCAGCCACCCCAGCAGTTGGAACCCAGCGATACAGATGTCAGAGTCGCTTCTGAAAGCCGATAAATTTGCGATCGGTTAATACGCAAAATTTGTAGGGGCGCACAGCTGTGCGCCCCTACAGTCTATGTAATCATCACGCTAATTGCTTCAACACATCCGTTACCACGCCAAATAGTTCGTCGATATGCTGCTTTTCAATAATCAGCGGTGGCGACAGCGCAATATTATCTCCCGCTGCTCTGACTAATGCCCCTTGCTGATAGCATTTGACAAAAGTTTCATATCCCCTTGCTCCTGGTTTGCCTGGAATTGATTCTAGTTCGATCGCTCCTACCAATCCCAAATTGCGTAAATCGATAACATGGGGTAAACCGCGCAAACTGTGGACGGCATTTTCCCAGTAATCCGCAATTTCTGATACGCGAGTCAGCAATCCTTCTTTTTTGTATATATCTAACGTAGCCAGAGACGCAGCACAGGCGACGGGATGACCGGAGTAGGTGTAGCCGTGGAAAAATTCAATCCCGTTTTCTATTCCCTGGACAAAGGTTTGATAGATTTCCTCGCGCACGAATACCGCTCCCATCGGCACAGTCGCGTTGGTAATTCCTTTCGCCACCGTAATTATGTCTGGTATGACTCCAAAATAATCAGCAGCAAATGGCTTACCCAAACGTCCAAAACCCGTAATCACTTCATCAAAAATCAGTAAAATGCCGTGTTTATCGCAAATTTGGCGTAACTTTTGCAAATATCCGACTGGTGGTAGCAAAACTCCTGTCGATCCTGCAACTGGTTCCACAATAACAGCAGCAATGGTTGAGGCATCGTGTAACGTTACCAACCGCTCTAACTCGTTAGCTAAATGCTCGCCCCACTTAGGTTGTCCGCGAGTAAAGGCGTTATGTTCTAAATTATGAGTGTGGGATAAATGATCGATTCCAGTTACGATGTTGCCGAATAACTTGCGGTTTGCTCCCGTGCCTCCCACCGCCGTACCACCAAAATTGACCCCGTGATAGCCGCGTTCTCTACCAATTAGTCTTTGCCGCGCCCCTTGACCTTTAAGCCGATGATAGGCGATCGCAATTTTCAAAGCCGTATCGACAGATTCCGAACCAGAATTCGTAAAAAAGACGCGATTCAAATCTCCAGGTAACAGTTCTACTAGCCGTGTTGCCAATTCAAACGGTGCTGGATGTCCCATCTGAAACGTCGGAGCAAAATCCAACTGCATTACCTGTTTTTGTACCGCATCGGCAATTTCTCGGCGACCGTGACCCGCATTGACGCACCATAACCCCGCCGTACCATCAATTATCTGCCGTCCGTCAGATGTGGTGTAATACATCCCCTCAGCCGCCACTAACAAACGGGGACTAGCCTTGAACTGACGATTAGCCGTAAACGGCATCCAAAAGGCATCTAAATCGCTGCTGGGAAGATTGGTAGTAGTTGCTAATTCCATAGATTTAATCGGGGGGCTGAAAGCTCATTTACATATTAAATCGCATTGGTAAGTGGTAATTGGTAATTGCTAATTGGCTGCCGATCGCGCACCACGCACCACTCACTAATAACTGATAAAATAAAAAAGCGATCGCAGGAGATAAAACCACGGTTTACGCACGTCCTTTGGCTCGTTTGATCGAGCAGTTGCAGCGCTTGCCAGGAGTCGGTCCCAAGACCGCTCAGCGCCTTGCTCTACATATTTTGAAGCGTCCAGAAGCAGAAGTTGAAGCCTTAGCACAGGCTTTGTTAGAAGCAAAAAAACAAGTGGGTTTGTGTAAAGTTTGCTTTCATCTCTCAGCCGAACCCGTTTGCGAGATCTGCCGTAACTCTAACCGAGATAACAACACAATTTGTGTTGTGGCTGACTCCCGCGACGTGATTGCTTTGGAAAAAACTAGGGAATATCACGGCAAATATCACGTTTTGGGGGGAGTCATTTCACCGATGGATGGCATCGGACCCGAACAACTCACAGTCCAATCGCTGGTACAACGGGTGAGTCAACAACAACCCAAGGAAGTGATTTTAGCAATTGGTCCTAGCGTGGAAGGAGAGACGACAACGCTGTATGTCGGTCAACTCCTCAAACCATTCACCAAAGTGACGCGAATCGCCTTTGGTTTACCCGTAGGTGGCGATTTAGAATACGCTGACGAGGTGACGTTAGCAAGAGCTTTAGAAGGGCGGCGGGAACTAGATTAGGGAATTCGGAATTCGGAATACCCCTTCGCTTAAGCAAGCTACGGAATTCGGAATTAAAGATTTGTTAGTTAGCTAGTTTGTTTTGTGCAGTAGAGGCTGCTGCTTGCACGAAGCCAGCTTGTCGGATGGCTTGTTGTCCTTGGTCAGAAAGGAGGAGTTTGGTGTAAGCCTCTCCTGCTTGTTGCGCCCTACCTCCATCTTGCTTGACGATCGCGTATAAATTACGAGTTAGGGGGTAGCTGCCATCAGTAAAAGCTGCTAAGTTTGGTTGATGACGCTGATTAGGGCAAGGCTGAGATAGCGGTTCGCGATAGGGAGCGACGAAGCGATCGCTATTCTCTCCCAAGGGAATTGGCTTGACCCCGCATTGATGCACGACCGCACGGGCAGAAGCATAATAGATTGCACCTGGAGTCTGATTAACTAAACGCAAGGCGGCTGTTGTGGAGTTGACAGAGCGCACGTTTGTCCCAAAAGCTTGCTCTGACGTAGAAAAGATTGCAACCGGACTACCATCTTGAGGATGACGAGTGTATGGTACGATTGGCAAGTTTTCCCCACCTAACTGACTCCAGTTGGTAATTTTGCCTTGATAAATTTGCTGCAACTGCTCTACGGTTAAGCCAGAGATTTGCAAAGAGGGATGAACGACGGCGGCGATCCCATCCATCGCAATTGGAATTTCTGCCAGTGTCAATCCTTGCTTTTGTGCCAGTGCTTTTTCTGCTGCTGTTAGCGGACGAGAGGAGTGGGCAAAATCTAATTTCCCGTCGAGCAGCATCTGTATTCCCACACTAGAACTCAAATTACCATTAGGCGGCTGGATATAGCGCAATTGAAGTTCTGGGCGTGCTTGCTGAATCTGAGCGTCAACCACTTGGCGGATTGGTATCCATGCAGCACTACCACCATAGTTAAACGTACCTGATGGTACACCTGTCGTGCGATCGTAGGTAGAACCATTTGTTGTTGCTACTGGATTTTCTGAAGTTTGATTTGTAGCAGTAGCGCTGCTCCACAATTGAGGTTTTAGCCACCACAACAAACCACCAATAACCAGCAAGATCAGAACTTTGCCAATAATTAATCCTTTAATTAATAGGACAACATCTTTATTTTTCTTGAGTGGAGTCTGATTGGATTTTTCAAACATGTTTTAGTTATCAGGGAGCAGGGAGAGACAAGGGAGACAAGGGGGACAAGGGAGCAACTACCAATGACCCATTACCCATTACCAACTATTCTTCTACTTTGTAACCAAATTCTGATAGTCTGAGCCGAGATTGCCTCCATTTTGGTTGTACTTTTACAAATAGTTCTAAATAAACTTTCCCGGCGATTAGCTTTTGAATTTGTTCGCGAGCAGCGCTACCGATCGCTTTGAGCATTGCTCCTCCCTTACCGATCAGAATTCCTTTTTGAGAATCTCGCTCGATATGAATAGTCGCAAATACACGGGTAATATTAGGAGCTTCCTCCACTTTGTCAATAGTAATTGCTACCGAGTGAGGAACTTCATCCCGTGTTAGCAATAAAATTTGTTCGCGAATTAATTCTCCCATAATAAAACGTTCTGGCTGGTCTGTAACTAAGTCGGGAGGATAATAATAAGGACCAGGCTCCAAACATTCTACAATTGCCTGTTGTAAGGCTTCTAATCCCTCACCATTGAGAGCTGAAAATTTTAGCATCTGCCATTGGTAAGATTTAACGATTTCTTGGTAAGAACGATCCAAATCTTCAGTATTAGTCGATCGCCGGTCGATTTTGTTCAGCCCTAGAACTACAGGGGTTTGTGTCTGAGTTAGCAACTCGATAATAAAGCGATCGCCTCCCCCAGCAACTTGAGAACCATCGACCACAAACAAGACTACATCGACAGAATCAATCGCAATCTGAGCATTTTTGACTAACACTTCTCCCAACTGATGATGGGGTTTATGAATTCCTGGCGTATCGACAAAAATAAATTGAGCTGCGGGTGTGGTCAAAATTCCTCGCAAGCGGTTGCGCGTTGTCTGCGCGACTGGAGAAGTAATTGCAATTTTTTGCCCTACAAGTTGATTCATCAACGTCGATTTACCAACATTAGGACGACCGATAATCCCAATAAAGCCAGATTTATAACCAGGCGGGGCTTGGGGAATAGTTAATGCATCCGAAAAATCAAAAGAATCGTTATCTGAATTAATCACTGCCTAGAACTAGCTTAATATTGCAAAAAATAAAGAAATCTAAAATCAAATTGTAATTAAGATCGATGCTACCTGTTTCAGTCTAATGTACTGCTTTGGTAGAGTGGCGCGTGTTGATGCAGGTGTGATGCGTGGTGCGTGGTGCGTGGTTTTTCTCCCCCAACTCCCCTGTCCCCCTTGTCCCCCTTGTCCCCCTTGTCCCCCTGCTCCCTGCTCAGAAGCTCCCTGCTCCCTGTTAACTGATAACTAATAACTGAATGAAAAGAATTGGAATTTTGACCAGTGGTGGAGATTGTGCGGGTTTGAATGCCGCGATTCGTGCCGTGGTGCATCGCGCTGTCGGTACTTATGGCTGGGAGGTATTTGGAATTCGACAAGCCACTTTAGGATTGATGGCTCAACCACCACAAGCGATCGCCTTAGAAATTGACAAAGTTGATGGATTGCTCGTAGCTGGTGGGACAATTTTAGGAACGACCAATAAAGGCGATCCTTTTGCTTTTCCGATGCCAGACGGGACTATCCGCGATCGCTCGGAAGACATTATTGCTGGCTACCACCAATTAGGCTTGGATGCCATGATTGGCATTGGTGGCGACGGTAGTATGGCGATTTTACGTCGCCTTGCCCAACAAGGAAATCTCAACCTGGTAGCAATTCCTAAAACGATTGACAATGATGTCGGCGTAACCGAACTTTCAATCGGTTTTGATACTGCTGTAAGTATCGCCACTGAAGCTTTAGATCGGTTGCATTTTACGGCTGCCAGTCATTCCCGCGTGATGATTTTAGAAGTTATGGGACGCGATGCAGGACATATCGCCATCAGTGCGGGGATTGCTGGTGGTGCTGATGTGATTTTAGTCCCAGAAATTCCTTACACTGTCGAGCGCGTCTGTTACACGATTAAAGAAAGACAAGAACAGGGGAAAAATTATTCTCTCGTCGTCGTATCGGAAGCGGTGCGGACGGAAACAGGTGTATGTGTCATGTCCACCGATCGCTTGGGACAATGTCGCTATGGTGGCATCGGTCAATATTTAGCTGACGAAATTTGCACTCGGATTGGAGCAGAAACGCGAGTCACAGTACTAGGACACGTTCAACGAGGTGGTACGCCGTCGCCACTAGAACGGGTAATTGCCTCTGCTTTTGGTGTTGCGGCTGTCGATTTGATCGCCGAAGCACAGTACGACCACATGGTAACGTGGCAAAAACGGCAAGTTGTCAGCGTTCCTATTCCCGAGGCGATCGCCCAATACCGCGCAGTCAATCCTCACGGTACACTGGTCAAAACTGCCCGTGGTTTGGGTATTTGTTTAGGCGACGAGCATTAGTCAGTTATTAGTTATCAGTTATCAGTGTAGAGACGTTACATGTAACGTCTCTACAAAGTTCTTGGCGAATGGATTGTGGGGTGTGGGGTTGACTTGCGAATGCGTGGCTATAGACGGTTCAAAAACTGGTATCCACTATGTCTTTTCTCACCTAAACTCTAGAATGGTAAGAGTGAGTAGTTGAGAAAAGTGCTGTATGTTGTGAAAGTAAAATCTGAAAGCAGAAGTTGCGAAAGCAGAGGTAGAATTAACCATACGTGGCTAATGCCTCAAAGATAAACTAAAGTTAATTTATTAAAACTTTTCCGGTATAATTCAGATATTTTTTGACAAAATGAAACAATCTCACTGATGAGTCTGTGACTTTTGACGGATTGTTCCGTCTAGCTTGTTGTCCTTCCAACAGACTTCACACAGACTTCAGATTGTAGATAATAATACAGGTATATTGAGTGAACAGCTTCGATCTAGCTCCGCCTAAAATCCTGGTAGTTGACGACCATCCAGCTAGTCGTATGACGGCTGTAGCTATTCTCTCGGTAGAGGGGTACGAAGTTTTAGAGGCAGATAGCGGCTCGTCAGCGCTAGAGTCCGTCAGTCAAGGTCAACCGGATCTAATCCTACTGGATGTAATGATGCCAGAAATGGATGGATTTGAAGTTTGTTGCCAACTGAAGCAGGACGAACAGACAAGGTTGATCCCAGTCATTTTTATCACAGCTTTAAACGATAGACAAGCTAGAATTCGTGGGATTGAAGCTGGGGGAGATGATTTTTTAAGCAAACCTTTCGATCGCCTGGAATTAGCTGCCCGCGTCAAATCCTTGGTGCGTCAAAAGCGTTTGAATGAAGATTTAGATCATGCTTCGCAAGTGTTATTTTCCATTGCTAGAGCAGTGGAAAGCCGCGATCCCAATACTGGCGATCACTGCGAACGCTTGGTAAACTTGAGCGATGCTTTCGGTGGCTATCTCAATCTGTCCCGCCCTCAGAGACGAGATTTGATGTGGGGTAGTTATTTACACGATATTGGTAAGGTTGGCATTCCCGATGCCGTGCTGCTGAAGACTGGAAAACTAAATCCCAAAGAGTGGGAAGTGATGCGACAGCACGTTTTGATTGGTGAGAGAATCTGTCAACCTCTACGGACGATGCGAGGGGTGATTCCAATTGTTTTGCACCATCACGAGCGCTGGGACGGTTCTGGTTATCCCTATCAACTAGTTGGAGAACAGATTCCTTATCTCGCCCAAGTATTTCAAATTATTGATATTTATGATGCTCTGACTAGCGATCGCCCATACAAACGCGCGCTGTCTCAGGAAGAAGCATTAAAAGTTTTGGTTGCAGAAACCAATCGAGGATGGCGCAATCCCAAACTCGTACAACAGTTTATCAACTTTATTAACTCAACTGCCATCCCCGCAACCTCTCTGGAGGGACTTGGGGTTAGGATCGAGGGATTAAGGGCTAGAGGCTAGACTTTTTTTGAAGAAAAAGAAAGATTTCCTCAGCCTTTTTCAATCTTTTTCAATCCTCATGCTTCAAAAAGAGTTCTGCCCTACAGTCTCTCAGCTCTCACGATCGCCCCTAGCTCCTTCCATGACACTGCAAATTTCCTGTCCGGCTTGTCGTCATTCTGTCTATTTTCCCAGCTTTGAAGAATGCGATGAAGACTTTCTCGAAGGTATATGTCTCAAGTGTGACTATAGATATGCCTTAGTACGCACCGAAGTTGCTAGCTTTAATTCATATCTAGAATCATCGTATCGCAGTAAATATAATAAGCAACCAGAATACAGACGTGTTTATCAATTGCGGTTGTATAATGTAGGGAATCTATACAAAAATAATCTGCTGCAAGCACTAGACTTTTCCACTTTAGGACGAGAGGAAAGAATATCAGCTGTAGCTGGAGATAAACTACTTTTGCTTTATCTGATGCAAGGTAAGGTTTTAAAAGATTTGCTGTGGCTAGAAAATTCTCATACAGGTGAAAATTATCTTTTAAGAAAACCAGGAGCAAGAGCGAAATCTCTAGCTTTTAATATTAGTAAGTTTGCTCTAGCCATTACCGTACCGTTATGCATTCTAAATCCTACAACCAATAAACTGCTATTAGCTGCGGCTGCACCTACAGCGGCAGGCATAGGAACCTATGCAACTATGCGTCAAAGACTCAAAGAGCGCGATCGCCAAGAGTTAGGTAGGCTCACCTCTGAGCAACAATTGCTATCGCAAAAACATGAGATGGAGCAACAGATTCTCAAGCTGCAACAAGAGTTAAATGCTAATAAAAAATTGATTCGACGCTTAAAAAATTTACAGCAAAAAATGTTAAGCGCGCAACAGGAATTATATAGTCGTCAAATTGACATTACGAGCAAAGGGATCGACAAAATCGCACAACAAATTAAATTATCGGAAGAATTATTATACGGATATTGTCAAATTATTAGAATGATTTCTATAGAATACGAAACCTCGCGTATTGCTCAAGTACTGCCAGAAAATGTGGGTGAAAAAATTCTCAGGCAATTAGATGAACTAAAAGCAATTGAATTAAAAAAGCAAGAAATGGCTGCGCAAGTCGATCCGCAAAAACTGCTACAGGAAATTTGATTACCTGTTGGGAGCAGTTGTCAGTAAGAGCGTGAAGAAAGGGTGTGGGATATAGGGTGTAGGGAATTAGTAGTTGGTAATGGGTAATGGGTAATGGGTAATGGGTAATGGGTAATGGGTAGTTGTTGCACCTGAAGCCCACCTTCCCACCTGCACACAAAGCTCACCTGCACACAAAGCTCACCTGCTTCCTTGTCCCCTTTCGCCCCCTAATCCCCACTCCCTTCGGTCGTGGGGAAGAGCGAGTTCCCCCTTGTCTCCCTTGTCTCCCTTGTCCCCACACCCTACACCCTTTCTTGCGTTACAAAACGGCTATTTTGGCGTAACTGATAACTCACCCCACGGCTTACGTCAAGATTTGAAAAAATTGTTGCAACGAGATTTCCCTTTTAGTACTACAATGCAGCGAAAGTTAATTTTTTTTCCTAGTTTACAAATCCATTTCCGAGGCTAAGAGCAGTTGGCGATCGCCAATTGTCAAAGCCCGATCGCAATCGAGTCATAAAAATGTATTTCATCAGGATTGATTGTCATGGGTAAAGAAGGGCGCGTATCGGTAGGAATTGTTGGCGCGTCAGGCTATGGCGGGGTGCAATTAGTCAGATTGTTGATGGATCATCCTGAAGTAGAACTCGTCTACTTGGGTGGCGATAGCAGTGCTGGCAAATCGTTTGCTGATATATACCCCCACTTAGCTCATCGGGTAGCGCAGCCAATCGAATCTGTCGATCCAGAAGCGATCGCGGCAAGGTGTGAGGTAGTCTTTCTCTCACTCCCCAATGGTTTTGCTTGCGATATGGCTCCTCAGTTGGTCGATAAAGGTTGTAAAGTTCTCGATTTATCTGCCGATTATAGATTTAGCGATTTAGAAACTTATCAAATCTGGTACGGCAAACAGCGGCAAGACTTAGCTGTGGCAACAAAAGCAGTTTATGGCTTGCCAGAACTGTATCGCGATCGCATTGCCGAAAGCCAACTGATCGGTTGTCCTGGCTGCTATCCCACCGCCAGTTTGTTAGCACTTGCACCCCTACTAAAACAAGGCTTAATCGTTCCTGAAACCGCGATCGTCGATGCAAAATCCGGCACGTCTGGGGGTGGTAGACAGGCAAAAACTGGACTGTTGCTGGCAGAAGCAGATAACTCCTTTGCTGCTTATGGCGTTGCCCGTCACCGTCATACGCCAGAAATCGAGCAAGTTTGCAGCGATTTGGCTGGACATCAAGTGTTAGTGCAATTTACTCCTCACTTAGTCCCGATGGTACGCGGTATCCTCGCCACCGTCTACGCCACTCTACGCGATCCTGGGTTAGTTAGAGAAGACTTAATTACCATCTACAGAGCTTTTTATCGCAATTGCCCTTGGGTAACAATTTGCGACAGTGGCATCTATCCCCAAACTAAGTGGGCGTGCGGCAGCAATCTCTGCTACATCGGTATCGAAACCGATCCCCGTACCGGTAGAGTCATCGTCTTATCAGCGATCGATAACTTGATCAAAGGACAAGCCGGACAAGCAATTCAATGCCTCAACATCATGATGGGTTGGGACGAGAGTTTAGGACTACCTAAGCTAGGGTTTTATCCCTAATTTTGGTAATGGGTAATGGGTAACAGTCAGCAATTGGTAGTAATTACCAACTACCAATTACCAACTACCAATTACCAACTACCAATTACCAATCCCTACTTCGGTCCCATCTTCACAGTTCCAGCATAAACAGCGCGATCGCCAAGTTCGTCTTCAATACGCAATAGGCGATTATATTTTGCTACCCGTTCGCTGCGACAGAGAGAACCAGTTTTAATCTGACCTGCGCGTGTTGCTACAGCTAAGTCAGCGATCGTCGTGTCTTCTGTTTCTCCCGAACGATGGCTGATAATCGAGCGAAAACCGTTACGGGTAGCTAGATCGATGGTTTCTAAAGTTTCCGTCAGCGAACCAATTTGATTCAGCTTGATCAAGATAGCATTTCCTGCTTTGGTTTCGATCCCTTTTTGCAGGCGGGTGGCATTAGTCACAAATAGATCGTCGCCTACCAGTTGAACGCGATCGCCAATTTTTTCAGTTAACATCTGCCAGTGCTGCCAATCTTCCTCATGTAACCCATCTTCAATTGAGACAATTGGGTATTCACCGACTAGTTTAGCCAAATACTCGATAAACTCAGTGGGTGCGTGAGCTGCACCGTCATAGACATACTGCCCATCTTTATAAAACTCGCTGGCGGCTACGTCCAAGGCTAATGCAACTTCCTCCCCAGGTTTATATCCAGCTTTGGCGATCGCGCTCATTAGTATTTCTAGAGCTACCTGATTCGACTCCAAATTAGGCGCAAAACCGCCTTCATCGCCCACACCAGTGAGCAATCCTTTGTCGTCCAATACCTTACTCAAAGCTGCAAAAACTTCCGCCCCCCAACGTAGCGCTTCTCGAAATGAAGGCGCACCAACGGGAACGATCATGAATTCTTGAAAATCGATATTATTTGCCGCATGAGCGCCACCATTGATCACGTTCATCAAAGGTACGGGTAGCACGTTGGCTAAAGGACCCCCGAGATAGCGATACAAAGGAATTCCGAGTAACTCCGCTCCTGCCTTCGCCGCCGCCAAAGACACCGATAAAATCGCATTTGCTCCCAGCTTGGCTTTATTTGGAGAGCCATCTAGAGCGATCATGGCGCGATCGATAGCTTCTTGGTTCAAGACATCCATTTGAGATAGTTGTGGGGCGATCGCCGAATTGACATTTTCCACAGCCTTGAGTACCCCTTTACCCCCATAACGGCTCTTGTCGTCATCTCGAAGTTCGTGCGCCTCAAAAGTTCCTGTAGAAGCCCCACTGGGAACCTGGGCGAGTCCCACCACTCCCCCAATTAAATGTACTTCTGCCTCGACAGTAGGGCGACCCCGCGAGTCGAGAATTTCTCTAGCAATAATGTTGTCTATAGCGCTGTCTATTGTATCGATCATGCTGCGTAGCTCCTTTTTCAGTTATCAGTTATCAGTTATCAGTGGCTAGTGGCTGGTGGCTAGTGGCTGGACTCAATTCTTGTCACTAGTCACTCCTCACTGGTTCTACTTACTACTCACTGCTCACTACTCACTTCATTTGAGTCAGGATAGGAATTTTACAGGCTGATGGGTACGATGTTAAGGATCATTTGACACGAAATTGGTTGTCATTCGTCATTTATCATTTGTCATTAGTTGTTGGTTGACGGTTGACAGTTGATAGTTGTTGGTTGTTGGTTGTTGGTTAACTGGTCACCGGTCACTGGTCACTGATAACTGCTCCCGACTCCCCATTCCCTAGAATAGAGATCGATGCTGAAATTTGGAGTCACTTAATGCGATTACTACACACAATGCTTCGCGTCGGTAACTTGGAAGCATCTCTCAAGTTTTACTGCGAACTTTTGGGCATGAAGTTGCTGCGCCAGAAAGACTATCCAGGCGGTAAGTTTACCCTGGCTTTTGTAGGCTATGGTGACGAGGCAGACCACACCGTTCTCGAACTCACCCACAATTGGGACACAGAGAAGTACAACTTAGGTGATGCTTACGGTCATATCGCGATTGGCGTTGATGACATTTACGGCACTTGTGAAGAAATTAAAGCTCGTGGCGGTAAAGTAGTACGAGAACCAGGACCGATGAAGCACGGTTCTACAGTCATTGCTTTTGTTGAAGACCCCGACGGCTATAAGGTAGAGCTGATCCAACTCAGTTCTAGAGAATCTGCTACTCCCCAGAAGGAGTTAGTGTCACAGTAGGCTGAGGTATACGTCGGACAGGGGAGAGGGGCAAGACAAGGGGGACAAGAGAGAGCTGAGGGAGAGTCGCGGAGAGTCGCGGAGAAAAAAACACTACACCCTACACCCCACACCCTTCTTTCTTCACGACTCCCGACTCCCGACTCCCGACTCCCGACTCCCAAAATAGGATAGGCTAATAGCGATCGCACCATCAGCACTAGATGGTATTTTCTTTCTAAATCTAAAATCGCCAATTTAAAATCTAAAATCGTTAAGATGCAGCCCACCGACCCTAACAAGTTCACCGAAGAAGCCTGGGAAGCGATCGTCAATTCTCAGGATTTGATGGTTCAACGTTTTCAGCAACAACAACTGGAGGTCGAACACCTCGCGATCGCACTTTTAGAACAACCAAAAGGGCTGGCTAATCGGATTCTGACTAAAGCTGGTGTCGATCCCGCAGCAATGAATCAGCAGCTTGAAGCTTTTGCCAAGCGACAGCCGAAAGTGGGTAAAAGCAGTCAGCTTTATTTGGGTCGAAATTTGGATCTGATGCTCGACCGGACAGATGCGATTAGAACGAACTGGCAAGACCAACACGTTTCAGTCGAACACCTGCTGATAGCGTTTGGGGAGGACGAACGGATCGGGCGTAGGGTATGTAAAGGCTTCAATCTCGATACGGCAAAGCTAGAAGCGGCAATTAAGGCGATTCGTGGCAATCAAAAGGTCATAGACCGAACCCCCGAAGCACGCTACGAAGCTTTAGAAAAATTTGGGCGCGACCTGACAGAACAGGCAAAGGTTGGCAAGCTCGATCCCGTCATTGGTAGAGACGATGAGGTGCGGCGCGTGATCCAGGTATTGTCTCGCCGCACGAAGAATAATCCTGTTTTAATTGGCGAACCTGGTGTAGGGAAAACCGCGATCGCGGAAGGGTTGGCGCAAAGAATTATCAAAGGCGATGTCCCTGAATCTCTCAAAAACAGGCAGCTCATTACTCTCGACATGGGTAGCTTGATTGCTGGGGCAAAATATCGCGGCGAATTTGAAGACCGTTTGCGGGCTGTATTACGGGAAGTTACCGAATCTAACGGACAAATCGTCTTATTTATTGACGAATTACACACCGTTGTCGGTGCGGGTGGCACGACTCAAGGCGCAATGGATGCGGGAAACTTGCTCAAACCAATGCTGGCGCGGGGAGAGTTACGCTGTATTGGCGCGACGACTTTAGATGAGTACCGCAAGTATATTGAAAAAGACGCAGCCTTAGAACGCCGCTTCCAACAAGTCTTTGTCGATCAACCCTCGGTAGAAACGACAATTTCGATTCTCCGAGGCTTGAAAGAACGATACGAAGCACATCACAGCGTCAAAATTACTGATTCTGCTTTGGTTGCAGCAGCGACTCTTTCCCACCGCTACATCACCGATCGCTTTTTACCCGATAAGGCGATCGATCTCGTCGATGAAGCTGCTGCCCAACTGAAAATGGAGATCACTTCTAAGCCCACAGAACTAGAAATCATCGATCGCCGTTTAATGCAGCTAGAGATGGAAAAACTCTCGATCGCAGGTGAAGACCAACGCGCCGCCATTACCAAAGAACGCTTGGAACGGATCGAGCAAGAAATTTCTACATTAACGCAAAAACAACAGGAATTAAACTCTCAGTGGCAGGGTGAAAAACAGATCCTCGACGCGATCGGGGCTTTGAAAAAAGAAGAAGAATCTTTGCGGGTACAGATCGAACAGGCAGAACGCGCCTACGATCTCAACACGGCAGCGCGGCTGAAATACGGGCAGCTAGAAGGAGTACAGCGCGATCGCGAAGCGAAAGAAACTCTACTAATAGAAATTCAAAGCCAGGGTTCTACACTGTTGCGAGAAGAAGTCTCCGAGGCTGATATTGCTGAGATCGTTGCTAAGTGGACGGGTATTCCAATCAATCGCCTGTTAGAGTCAGAACGCCAGAAATTACTCCAACTCGAAAGCCACCTCCACGCTAGGGTAGTCGGTCAATCTGAGGCTGTATCGGCTGTAGCAGCAGCTATTCGCCGCGCTCGGGCAGGGATGAAAGATCCCGGTCGTCCCATCGGTTCTTTTTTGTTCATGGGTCCGACGGGAGTAGGTAAAACAGAATTAGCGCGAGCATTGGCACAGTTTTTATTTGATGCCGACGATGCTTTAGTCCGCTTGGACATGTCCGAATACATGGAAAAACATTCGGTTTCCCGCCTAGTAGGTGCGCCTCCTGGTTACGTTGGTTACGAAGAAGGAGGGCAACTCTCAGAAGCGATCCGTCGTCGTCCCTATTCTGTGGTGTTGCTAGATGAGGTGGAAAAAGCCCACCCAGATGTATTTAATATTCTGCTTCAAGTGTTGGATGACGGACGAATTACGGATTCTCAGGGTAGAGTCATTGACTGCCGCAACACGGTGATCGTCATGACGAGTAATATTGGTAGCGATCGCATTCTCGATTTATCTGGAGATGATACCGACTACGAACAGGTACAACGGCAAGTTTTAGAGGCACTGCGATCGCACTTCCGCCCCGAATTTCTCAACCGCGTCGATGACCTGATTATTTTCCACCCCCTCGATCGCAGCCAGTTACGGCAAATTGTCAGCATTCAGCTCAAACGAGTCCAAAGACTGCTCGACGAGCAAAAAATTGGCATCGTGCTATCGCCAGCAGCTCAAGATTACTTGGTAGATATCGGCTATGACCCCGTATATGGCGCTCGTCCGCTCAAACGAGCCATCCAACGCTACCTAGAAAATCCTCTGGCAACTAAATTATTAGAGGGGACTTTTACCGAAGGCGACACCATTCAAGTCGATTGTCAGGATGGCGCTCTTTCTTTCCAGCGTCAACGCTCAGTTGTTACCTATGCGCCAGCTCTTTCTAAGCCTGATACAAATTAAGTCATAAACAACACTGAAATTTTCTCGTTGTTTTTAGTTAGCAATTTAGTGGCGATCGCCTCAGTGAATGCTTTTTAAATCGGGTATTCACTAAAAATTTGCTAATTGAGAACGACTTTTTATTGCAATCTATGTTGTTAAACGTGAGTTCGATGAGAAAAACTAGCCAAAAAGAAAACTGAGACCTATGCTCAAAATACACACACAATAGTCT
>NZ_RSCK01000027.1:288-75218 GCF_003991895.1 Chroococcidiopsis cubana SAG 39.79 | reverse complement strand
CTCTGTTGAAGATCTACGTGGCTGGTTTACTCATTGCTGTTATTGTACCTCAGTAGACTAGAAAATGCTCTAGCAATCGATCGAGCAAATACCAGCCTCCCCGCTTGCCCATATATTCTCGTTGGTGGGGAGAATATAAGCAAGATTTACAGACAAATAAAGCGTGTTTAGTCATAGAAAATTGACTTGATTTCTACTACTTCTGCTGCATAGCGTTAGCAATATCTGTAAATGCTATTTCGGCAATTGGTTTATGAATTTTGTAGGTTTTGGTAGGAACAGTCATCACGGCGATCGCTGTTTCCAGTAGCGGACAGCCAGGTTCGGTACAGCGTAATTGAATAATAGAAATAGGAGTATCTAGATCGAGTTTCAATAGCTCGTAAATCCAAGTTTTTATTTGTTGGACTCTCTCTGGTTCTGCTCTAGCGTTAGATTTGGAGAATAAATTCATTGTTCGCAGAGGTGCGAAATCAATAATCAGCGTGTTATTTGCGCTCGCCCCACCAGAAACATATGTGCCAATGCTAGAGGAACTATCCAGATACTTTCCCTAATTAGCAGGCGTGCTAGCAGTAGTGGAGTGAGATCGTGAGAAATTCCTGGGAGAATTCCAGTCAGGAGAATTAAGCCTTCAAACAAAATAAATCCACCCACAAAACTGACTCCTAGCCAGAGAAAATGACCGCCGATTTTCTCACGACTAAACTTATACCAATTTACTCTTTGACTACGACAAAAGAGTAAATTGGTATTAACTCAACATCCTGCAGTAGAAGTGCTCTCAAGAGATCGCTCTACCGCAGATAAAAGTGGCATGACACAAGGAGCGCCAGAAGCATTACAAGTAGCGGACCGGTTTGATCTAGTGCAAAACTTGACTGAGACTTTAGAAAAGGTACTCAGCAGCTATGATGCCCAGCTCAAAGCAATTGTGCACTCATCAGCGTCAGGCTTTAGCTGCAACACAGACAGCTGTTGTGAGTCCTAAGCCAACCGCAACGGCGAAGGCTCAAGTGCGAACCCCAGCTGCTCATCAACACCGAATCGAGCAACAGTAGCAGATCCAGTCACTGCACCAACAACAGTGGTCTCAAATCGCCATTGCCCAAGCGGTGGGTGTCAGCGTTCGGACTGTACTACGCTTCCTAACTCTGCCGCGACTGCCAGAAACTCCACCTCGACGCAAATCGTTTGGCACAAGTGTTCTTGACCCTGACAAACAGCTTCTCCTAGAGCAGTGGAATGGGGGCATCCGGCAGCCGAAACTGCTGGTGAGCTTGCTACAACAGCAGGGATACAATGGTCGTGAGCGAACATTGACTCGCTACATCAGTCAATTACGTTCCTCTCAGGGTCTGCCCGTCAAACAGGGGCATTCTGTTCAAGCAACAGTGAAAGTCATCGATCCACAGTCCCCGCCTTTGACGGCTCGTCGAGCGAGTTATTCGATCGTCAAGCGGCGAGAGAATCGTAAGAGCGAGGATACCAAACTGCTGGAGCAGATCGTGGCAGAGCATCCAGACTTGGCACTAGCAGTTGAGTTAGCCGATGAATTCTTGCTACTACTACCTCAGCAGAGAGCTGATGGATTTGACAAGTGGTTGATGCAGGCGATGCAGAGTTCATTAAAACCTTTCGAGCAGTTTGCACAAGGGTTGTTAGAGGACTATGTTGCGGTTAAGGCGAGCATGATGTCGAGCGTGAGTAATGGTGCAGTTGAGGGATTGAACAATCGCTTGAAGATGCTCAAGCGACAGATGTATGGACGAGCTAGATTAGAATTACTCAGCAAACGTTTCATCCTGGCTCATTGAGCCGCTCTCAAACACTTTTTTTAGGTTGTCCTGCTTCACCAAAAGCTGCGAAGACCCCAAGTTAGTTGACTTGGAGGTAGTGCCGCAGGCTTTGAACGATGATGTATTTTTGGTTTTAGACAATTGAAGTGCTTTGTCTAACTGGTTTTCTAGCATCCTGCTTAACACAACTTTACATTGTGTCCTATTTTGCACGTATCTCACTTTTCCCCAATTTATATAGTATACTATTTTTGCATAATTTTCTCAATTACTTCTGATAGGATGGCAACTTACACAATAGTCCTGGTTAAAATTTAGCGACGTTATGAAAATTGGTCTAAAACAGTTTGGCAATTTATTGATAGACTACCTCAAGCCTCAGAAAGGACGCGTTGCCAAGTTTGCGATCGCTCTACTCGCTAGTATCGGTTTACAACTGCTCAACCCGCAAATTTTACGTAATTTTATTGATACAGCTGTAGCAGGCGGTTCAGCGCAGAGCTTATTTATCGCCGCATTTCTATTTATTGGTGTAGCTTTAGCGAAGCAATTAATGTCAATTGCGGCTACATACTATGGCGAGAATGTTGCTTGGACTGCTACTAACGCTTTACGTGCCGATTTAGTTGAGCATTGTCTCAAACTCGATTTATCTTTTCACAAGATTACTACGCCAGGTGAATTAGTAGAACGAGTTGATGGTGATATTCACAATCTTTCTCAGTTTTTCTCAAAATTTAGCGTTTATATCTTAGGCAGTTTGCTGCTGATCTTGGGTGTGATTGTGGTGATGTTCGTCGAAGATTGGCGGGCTGGCATGGCTATTTCATTTTTCGCCCTCATCGCATTATCAACTCTCATTAGTCTGCGTTCCATTGCCGTTCCTTATTGGGGAAAATATCGCCAAATCAATGCAGAGTTCTTTGGGTTTTTGGGTGAGCAACTAACAAGCATTGAAGACATCAGAGCAAATGGTGCCAAAAATTATGTTATGTACCGCTTCTATAAAATTTTACAACGCTGGTTGCCTACCTATCACAAAGCGCGTTTTGCTGATACTATCCTCTGGACTACTACTAATGGTATATTCACACTAGGCTATGTCATCGCTTTAGCTTTAGCTCTTTACCTTTGGAATCAAAAAGCGATCACTATCGGAACTGCATACGTATTTTTTTACTATACTACACTTCTGAGCGAACCAATTGAGCAAATTCGCAATCAGTTAGAAGACCTTCAACAAGCGGAAGCTAGCATTTATCGTATTCAAGACTTATTTCAAGTGCAATCGCAACTGAATGCTGGAGGCAAAAAGCAACTTCCTAGTGGCGCACTCTCTGTTACTTTGACTAATGTCTCATTTAGCTATAGCGATGTCCAAGGACAAGCCTCTACGAGTCTACGCATCAAAAAGCCAGATATAAAACCAGAATTGATCCTGCAAGATATATCTTTCCATTTACCGCCTGGTCATGTCTTGGGACTGTTAGGACGTACAGGTAGCGGTAAAACGACATTAGCACGCTTATTACTGAGGTTATATGACGCACAATCAGGCTCAATTAGGTTGGGAAATGTACCCATCAATCAAACTCCCTTAACAAACTTATCAAAGCACGTCGGATTAGTAACTCAGAATGTACAGTTATTCCAAACCACAGTCCGCAACAACCTCACCTTTTTTAACGAAAATATCAGCGACGAGCGCATATATGAAACTTTGAAGATGCTGGGATTATCTGGATGGCTACATTCATTACCCAAAGACTTAGATACCCAATTGGGTCCTGATAATAGTGGCTTATCAGCAGGACAGGCGCAACTGTTAGCATTTGCCCGTGTTTTTCTCAAAGATCCTGGTCTAGTAATTCTAGATGAAGCATCCTCACGGCTCGATCCTACAACAGAAAAACTCATTGAAAAAGCTATAGATTCAGCTATTGATTGGGCATACCGGCATCATTATTGCTCACCGATTAGCAACTGTGCAAAGAGCAAATCAAATTCTGATTTTAGATAAAGGTCGGGTCAGCGAGTATGGATTACGAGAAGAATTAATGCAAGATTCTCATTCACGCTTTGCTCAATTACTTAAGACTGGTTTAACAAATTTATTAGTTTAATTCTCGTCGCTTAACGCTTGTATTGTAATTAATAATTAATATGTTGTTAGCGCCTAAAAAAATTCAAAGCTGGAAATTATTATGGAACTTAATTTGCTATCAACCTAAACTGTACACAACTGATAGTCTTTTATGGATTTTAATTATGGGTTTGCCTGCAATTCCTGGGTTAATTATTCGGGAATTCTTTGATAGCCTAACAGGTAAAGCACAATTTGGGTTAACACCTTTAGTTTGGATTTTGTTGTTGCTTGCTTTAAGCTTAGGACATATTGGAACCATATTTGCAGGGCGCATAACTAAAACTCAGCACCGTTTTACCATGAGTTCCTTGCTGCGGCGTAACTTATTAGAACGTCTGTTAAACAATCCTACTGCTCAACCTGTAATTGTTAACAGTGATGTGGAAAAAGCTGTATCTCAAGGTGAAATTATTAGTTATTTTCGTGATGATGCCGAGCAAATAGAAGATAGTGTGGCATGGGTATCAGAACTGCTTGGGGAAGGATTATTCACTGTTCTTTGTCTAGTAATTTTATTAAGTGTTAATGTCCAGATGACCTTGTTTGTTTTTCTGCCTTTGGTTGGCACGATCGCGATTATTCAAAAAGCAGAAACTTACATCAAACGATACCGTAAAGCTAGCCGCGAAGCCACAGAAAAAGTGACAGGAATTTTAGGCGAAATGTTTAGTTCAGTGCAAGCAATTAAAGTTGCTGGTGCAGAACAAGATGTGCTGCATCACTTTCGCACTCTCAACGACAAACGCCACCAAGTGATGGTGAGAGATAGCTTATTAAATTCCCTGTTAGATTCAGTATTTCAAAATATGACGAATTTAGGGACAGGGTTAATTTTGCTGCTAGCTTCTGTGTTAATTCAGCGTCAAAGTAGTAATTTGACTGTAGGCGACTTTGCTCTGTTTATTTATAATCTTTCCTTTATCACCGGCTTTTTCAACTCTTTAGGGAGATTCATGGCATTGTACAAGCAAACCGAAGTCTCCTTTGAAAGGATGACGGCTTTGCTTTCTGGTGTGACCGCAGATACTTTAGTGGCTAAAAAGCCACTTTATCTGAATAACCTGCGCGGTCGCAAACCACCACTTCCACCATTAGAACAACCACAAATAAAAGAAAGCGATCGCTTAAAATCATTAACTCTATCTAACCTCACTTATCACTATCCCGATACTAACCAAGGAATAACAGACATCAGCTTTCAGCTACAGCGCGGTAGCTTGACTGTGATTACTGGTCGCATTGGTTCAGGTAAAACTACCCTGCTACGAGTGTTATTAGGATTATTACCCAAGCAATCAGGTGCTATTTATTGGAACGGACGGCTAGTAGAAGACCCTGCTAATTTCTTTGTACCACCTCGTAGTGCTTATACTCCTCAAATTCCCCAACTTTTTAGTTATACACTGAGAGAAAATATTTTACTGGGGTTAGAAAAAGATGATGATGAAATCGAAAAGGCACTAAAAATGGCTGTATTTGAACAAGATTTAGCCACTATGAACGCCAAAATGGAAACTTTAGTAGGAGCAAAAGGAGTTAGGTTATCGGGAGGACAATTGCAACGTTTAGCAGCTGCCCGAATGTTTATTCGTCAACCAGAATTGCTAGTTTTTGATGACCTTTCTAGTGCTTTGGATGTAGAGACAGAATTAGCTTTATGGTTACGGATATTTAATAATAGAAGCGAAGACAATTGGATACCAACTTGTCTTGTGGTTTCCCATCGGCGCTCTGTTTTAAGCCGCGCCGACCAAATCATTGTTATGAAATCAGGGGCAATAGCAGCACAAGGAAAGTTAACTGAAATTTTTGATAAGAAAGGTCAAGATTTAAATTTTTGACCCTCTTTGCTTTCCTTAAACTAAGCTCTTGTCTCAGGTGTAGGAGGGATACGTGCTAGTAGATGCGATCGCAGTTTTCCCGGTAGTTTACCAGGTAAAACATATCCGTCTTGACTTGCTTCATAAAGCTGGCTGAATTGTAACAAATCAGTTGTACAATCTTCAGTCAGATCGACAAAATGGTATGTATGTTTTTGCGGACAAACAAAGGTAACAACACAAGAGCGTTTGCAAGTCCACAAACAGCTATCAGACTGAATATTGAGCGTGTTGTAAGTAGAATTATTTTTTTGAGCGTCTAGCAACTTTAGAAATAATTGGTTTCCTTCAGCGCGATCGTCTGCTTCGTCGTGAGAAAAAACAGCACTGCACGATGTACAAACAAATAAGGTATGAAGTGTCATAGTCAGTTCCTTCGTAAAAAGTAAATAGAAATTATTTAACGATAAATTGGTATAAATATTTCTTGAGAAATCTTATGGTTGCTTTATGAGATACTTAAATAAATCATCAATAATTGCATTTGCTACTAAAACACCACCCCCAATTTAATAGTCTGGAACTAAGTAAACCTTAATAACTAACAATCTTTTCTAAGTAATTTACTGAGATAAATAAATTTATTACAATCTTTCATTGGTTTTGGGGTATTGTACTTTCACGAAGAGTATGACTAAACCAGATATTTAAACAAATCATCAAGTAGCTTATTGACTCCAAAAAATCCGAATGTCCACCATCTATCTATTTGGACTGCATACACTTGATTATTTTTTGCTGCTTTGAGTGTAGTTAAAAGAGGATTATGAAAAAAATCCTGGAGCAATTGCTGATTATCATTCATGACAAATAAAACATCAGCATCATACTTGTTTAATAGCTCGATACTTGCTACTAAAGTCCCTTCTTTTTGATTTGCTAGCGTAGGTATAAGTTTGATACCAATGTCTTGGAAAACTTGATTATAAGTTTCATTATCTGAATATGTAGCGATGAGACTTCCTTCAAAAAGATTAATCACTGATACTTCTATATCTTTGAGACGCTCGCCTATTAAATTTTGTAACTTTTTGACTCGTTCGTAGTATTGAGCGATGACTTGTTCTGCCTTTTCACTCTCACCTAACACTTGAGCAATAAAGCGAAGATTTTCTTTAAAAGAATAATTCAGACCTGGTAAATCTACAATAACTGTAGGTGCGATCGCTGATAATTGTTTGTAGGCGCTTTTCTGGTATTCACGCATCAAAATTAAATCGGGTTTGAGCATGAGGACTCTTTCCAAATTAGGCTGATTTCCCACACCTACTATTTCGATCCCAGCCGCTTCATCATTGGTTACACCACGGAATAAAAAGTCGTATTCTGGAAAAAAACTTACTGTACCAATTGGTTTGATACCCAGAGATAGCACGGGATCTAACAAACCAATATCATTTAATACAATTATTCGCTGTGGCTTGATAGGAATTCTTGTTTCACCCAAAGCGTGTTTGACTACTTTTGTAGCTACTGGTAATTGAGAAGTGGGTGAAGTCCTATCACCTTGAAGTTGCTGTGGGAACAAATACTTATGACTTACCCAAAGTAAAACAATAGTAACAATCCCTAGCAAAAGCAATTTGATGGGACTCTTGATTTTCATACTGTATTCTCCACCTTCACGCCACTTACTCAGCAATAGAAAGCCACTACGCAGCTATAAGTATGGCAACAAACGTAGTGGCTCCTATAATGTTGACTAAAATTCAATCGAAAGTGTCCCTACCACCGTGAACGGTGCGCCGGGAATAACTGTGTTTCTGCCAAAGTTAAATGACTCAATATACCTGACACCAAAGATGTTTTCAAAATTAATTGCGGCTCTCCAGTTATCACGCTTGTAATAAATTGTAGCATCAGTTCGCAGATAACTAGGTAATGTGAAAGTATCATCAGATGTGAGGGTAGGAATGTCACCACCTACTCTATCTGAAAGGTAATATAGTCCCAAGCCAAAACCTAAACCTTCCAAATCACCTCGGAGCAATTGATAAGTTGTCCATAGGCTTGCTTTGTGTTCGGGTACTTTGGGGACTCTAGAACCCACTATAGGAGCATCAGGAGAATCACTACTTTCTGTGATTTCAGCATCGGTATAACCGTAAGCAGCGATGATATTCCATCCAGGCAAAATTTCACCAGTTACATCTAGTTCAATTCCTCGGCTTCTCTGCTCTCCAATAGGAATGCTAAAACCATCAGGGTCATTTGGATCGGGTGTAGCAATATTTGTTTTAGTAATTTGATAAGCTGCTAAAGTCGCTGCAAATTTTTCATTAAAATCTGCTTTGATCCCCACTTCATACTGAGTTCCGCGCTCAGGTGGCAAAAACGTAGAATCAGCACGTTGGGCAGAATTCGGGGCAAACGAGCGACTATAACTGGCATAAAGTGAAATGGGTTCAATTGGCTGGTAAACAACACCAATTCGAGGGCTGAACGCTTCGTCATACTGAAGAGTACGAGTATCTGAAAGGCGATCGAACACGTCTTGATCGAGAATGTCAAAACGACCACCCAGCAGTAACTTGAAATTGTTTGAAAGTGCTATCTGATCTTGTAAATAAATACCTAGTGTATCAACCTTATCCTTACCATCTCGAACTACATCGGTGAGTTCAGAAAGCGCAGGTCTAGGAATAACGTTGTAAACTGGGTCGAAAATATTTATAGATGGAGTTAGCCCTTCAGGTAGTCGGCTCTGTGAACCATTGCTCTTTTGCCGAGCGAGTTCAAGCCCAAACAAGAGTGTGTGTTCGATTGAACCCGTCGCAAACTCACCAACAAGATCCGTTTGAAGCAAGTAGGCTTCACGGTAATCATCATTGGAACGGAAGTTGCGTGTTAATTCGCCAGTTTCTTCGTCCACCTCTAGAGGCTGGGCGCGGTAATCAGCAGTATCTTGTGAAGTGTAGCGAAAGGCATTGCGGAGGGTTAAGTTGTCATTGAAGCGATGTTCTAGGCGATAACCAATATTTACCTCTTGTGTTGTACGTTCATCTCCTGGTTCGCCCAAGAATCTACTATAGGGAATGTCAGCAATTCCTTGACCAAAAGCAACTATGCCCTGGTCAAATGTGCGCTCGTCGTTGACATAACTAACATTAAACAATATGTTAGTGCGATCGCCCAGTTTAAACTCAAACACTGGTCCGACAAAGAATCGCTCACTATTGACAAAATCCCTGAAGCTACCAGCATTCTCATAAGCAGCATTCAGTCTATACAGTAATATTTCATCTCGATCGTCGAGAGGTCCAGATAAATCAATAGCAGAACGGTAGTAATCGAAGTTGCCTGCTGAGAAATCAGCCGAATAATAAGGGATATTCAGAGGTTTTTTCGTAACTAAATTAATGATTCCTCCTGGTTCAGCATTTCCATATAATACAGAAGCTGGACCTTTAACAACTTCTATCTGCTCAATATCGGCAAGTTCTCGCAATGCAAAGCCGACCTCCCTTAAACCATCACGAAAAGTAGAATTAAAATCAAAACCTCTAATATTTACATTGTCATTTGTTCCACCAAAAGTATCGCCTTCTACAACACCACTAACGTTACGAATTGCGTCTGTGAGCCGAATGACTTGTTGGTCTTCTAGAACTTGTCTTGGGATTACCTGAATTGACTGGGGAATGTCACGAACTGGGGTATCGGTTCTAGTAGCCCCTGATGCTTCTGGCACACGATATGTATCTTGTTCACCTCTTACAACTATCTCAATAGGTTCTTCATCTTCAGGTGTCTTAGCTGTGGATTCTTCTGAAGGAGCCTCACTAGAACGTTGTTCTGCTGGTGGTGTCTGACTAGCGGATGTAGTTGGTGTCACCCCAAAAATTAAACTTTCATTATCATCAAACAACTCTACAGTTGGCGCACTTGCTTCACCTGTCACAGTTACCCGAACTGTATTCGCATCTAAGTTTGTTACGGAAACTGCTGTAATTCCTGTAAATGGTTTTTCTTGAGTGAATGCGTTACCAGTCGATAGACGTAATTGAGCATTGGGAATATCTACAATAAAATTATTCCCCTCACTTTTGTTGAGAGGTTTCAACTGTTCGCTTTGAGGTGATTCTAAAATTATCTCAAGTTGCTTATCGAGTTGCTTGAGTTTGACTCCGGTAACTTGTACAACTTCCGTTGCTTGAGCTAGCTTTTGAAGATTTTTGCTGCTGTGTTGTGATGTCTTTCTTGCCAGTCTATGAGGTTGAGTTTTAGTTTTTTTATAAGTCGCCTTTCGATCGGTAAAAGTTGTTTCTTGCTGCTTTTTAGAATGTTGTAGTTCTTGACTTAAAGCGGGAGTTGCTAACAATAAAGCAAATGAGCCTGTAAATATTAAGCTTTTAAGCAACAGCACTAGTTTCATTTATTTCCTCACACATGGTTAAAAAGCTGTTAACACCCTGATGCAGATGCTTATTAAAATTTATTAGCACCAGTCCTATTCAGATTAGATTATTAGTTTATCAAAAATTAGTTAACATATACATATTTTTGCATAGTTATGTCAATTAGCTAAGATTAAGTTATTGTACTTACGTAGCTCCCATGTCAATTGTGTAAAAAGTTACTAAGTAGGAATGCAAAATTCCTGCCTTAATGATTTTAGAGCAATATCGATCGTTTTGATGGTTTTTTTCTAGTGATGGCTATGCTCAGGGAAAGCAGGCTTGTAACAAAAATAACTATACAGCATCTATCTAAAGAATGAAACTTTTCTAAAAATCCGAGGTGTTTAGGATCGGAATCTCACAAATTTTAGTGAAAAGAAAAATTAAAAGAGAATTATTCGCGTTAATGTGATATACATGAATGTTGAGAATAAATTGCAAGACTGCGTGTAAGGTTCTTATTTATGGATTCTGACGATCGCTAAACTCACCCTTGACCGAGACTGTGCGCGAATTTGGATTTGGTCAAGAAGTCTACAAATCGCTAGTACAGTTTCAGCTACACCACTTATGACAGTTACACTCCAAGATTAAGCGTGCATCTCAATGTCTGAACAAAACAATATTCAAAGCTGTAATGCTATTGAAAGCATGAGCAAATTTTCGACTATTGTTGAACTTTTGCGTTATAGAAGCAATATACAGGGCGAACAACTTAGTTACACATTCTTAGCAGATGGGGAAACCCAAAGCGATCGCCTCCTTTATCAAGATCTAGATAGATGTAGTCGGGCGATCGCCTCTCAACTCCAAAGCTTAGGTTTAAGTGGAGAGCGTGCTTTACTGCTTTATTCACCAGGTTTAGAGTATCTTGCCGCCTTTTTCGGGTGTTTGTATGCTGGGGTTGTAGCAGTTCCAGCTTATCCACCACGCAACCAACGTAATACCCCCAGAATTTTAGCAATTTTAGAAGATGCACAAGCAGCGATAATTCTGACCACCACAGCCATTTTGCCGCAATTGCAATCTTTGTTTGTCGACAAAATCAATAATATTCACTGGCTAGCTACTGATAACCTCGCTCCTGGTATAGAAGAAGCTTGGCAAGAGCCTTTTATTAATATAGATACATTAGCCTTTCTGCAATATACATCTGGTTCTACTGGTACGCCCAAAGGTGTAATACTCAGTCATGGCAACCTACTTCACAATGCTGAGGTAACGCGCCAGTATATGGAACATACCTCTAGTAGTAAGTTTGTGAGTTGGCTGCCTGTTTATCATGACATGGGTTTGATTGGTGGCGTACTACAACCTTTATATGGTGGTTTTCCTTGTATTATGATGCCGCCAGCAGCTTTTCTCCAACGTCCTTATCGTTGGTTACAAGCAATTTCTCGTTATGGAGGAACCACCAGTGGCGCGCCTAACTTTGCTTACGAGCTTTGTATTGAAAAAATTACGCCCGAACAACGCTCAACCTTAGATTTAAGCAATTGGAGTGTAGCTTTCAATGGTGCTGAACCCATTCGTCAAGAGACTCTAGAGAAGTTTGCAGCCACCTTCGCTGAATGCGGTTTTCGTCCAGAAGCTTTTTATCCTTGCTATGGCATGGCAGAAGCCACTTTAATGGTATCTGGGAGCGTCAAAGCTGCGTTGGTAAGTAGCATATTTCTGCAAAAAAACGTTTTAGAACATAACCGTCTGACTCATGCGGTTGCTAACACAGAGAATTCAATACAATTAGTCGGATGTGGTCGAGTTGTACCACAACAAGAGGTTGTAATTGCCAATCCAGAAACCTTAACTCTGTGCGATCCCGACCAAGTTGGGGAAATTTGGGTTGCAGGTCCTAGTATTGGTCATGGTTACTGGAACCGACTAGAGGAAACTGAACAAACCTTCCACGCTTATCTACAAGACACGGGACAAGGACCATTTTTACGGACTGGGGATTTAGGCTTTCTGCACAATGGCGAACTCTTTATTACAGGTAGAGCTAAAGATTTAATTATCATCAGAGGGCGTAATCTCTACCCACAAGATATTGAGTTAACCGCAGAACGCAGCCATAAAACATTACGAGCAGGAAGTGTTGCAGCTTTCGCTGTAGAGGTAGAAAAAGAAGAACGATTGGTAGTTGTACAAGAATTAGAGTTTCGTGCCAAACCTAATATAGATGAAGTGACAGCTGCTCTTCGCCAAGCAATCACAGAAGAACATGAAGTAGAAGTTTATGCAGTTGTTTTAATCAAAGCCGGCACTATTCCCAAAACTTCTAGCGGTAAAATCCAACGTCGAGCTACCAAAGCAGGATTTTTAGCAGGTACATTAGAGGTTGTTGGTAGTAGTATTCTGGAAATTACCCAGACAACAGAACTAGAAGAAGTTCTGACAGACAAAGAATTACTAACACTAGAACCAAAACAACAACAACAATTATTAAACTTCTATTTACAAAAGCTGGTAGCGCAGGTACTAAGAGTAAAACCTTCGCAAATAAATCTAGAGCAACCTTTAAGTAGTTTGGGTCTAGACTCCTTAAAAGTTTTCGAGTTAAAAAACCGGATTGAGGTTGATTTTGGCGTAACTCTATCTGTAGCTAACTTCTTTGATGGTGCTGGTATTAGTGAGCTAATAATCCAAATATTAGATAAAGTTAACAACAACCTCACTAGTGAATACTTGCCTATCTCTAAAGTAGAGACAACCATTAACCAACATCCACTTACCTTTACTCAACAGCAGTTGTGGTTTATCAATCAACTACAACCTGGAACAGCTACATATAACATTCCCGTAGCTATTCATCTGACAGGAGAGTTGAATGTTCCTGCATTAGTCCGTAGTCTCAACGAAATTATTCAAAGACACGACATCTTACGAACCAGCTTTGAGTTAGTGAATGGTGAACCTATCCAAAAAGTTGCACCTATAGCCCCATTCACTTTACCAGAAGTTGATTTGTGTCATTTGTCTGATGAACAAAAACAGGCTGAAGTACAAAAGCTATCTTTGCAAGAGGCTCAGTCATCTTTTGATTTAGGACAAGCACCTTTGTTGCGGGCAAAACTGCTGCACTTGCAAACAGAATCGATATTACTCATAAATCTGCATCATTTGGTTGGTGATGGTTGGTCAATCAAGGTACTAGTTCAAGAATTATCTACAATTTATCAAACTTTTGCTAATGACAAAATATGTCAACTACCTCAGCTTCCTGTACAATATACAGATTTTGTGTATTGGCAACGAAATTGCTTGCAAGATGAAGTTATAGAAAAGCATTTAGTTTATTGGAAGCAGCATTTAGGTGGAATGCCTGTATTGCAATTACCGACCGACCGCCCCAGACCACCAATACAAACTTTTAAAGGAGCGCAGCAGAAGTTTGTATTGTCTCCACAGTTAACCCAAGCAATCAAACAGTTAAGCCAAAAAGAAGGTGTAACCTTATTCATGACCTTGCTAGCGGCTTTTCAAACATTGCTTTACCGCTATACAGGTCAGGAAGATATTCTTGTCGGCTCACCAATTGCTAACCGTACCCGTACTGAACTAGAACAGCTAATTGGGTGTTTTATTAATACTTTAATATTGCGTACCACTCTAGAAGGGAATCCCACATTTACAGAATTGTTGAGGCGAGTGCGAAAGGTAGCAGTTGAGGCTTATACTCATCAAGATTTACCTTTTGAGAAGTTAGTAGAAGCATTACAACCAAATCGGGATCTCAGCTATAACCCATTGTTCCAGGTGATGTTTGTGCTTCAAAATCCTGCTACAAACAGCATCTGGAAAACTGAGGAGATAGAGACGGGAACAGCCAAATTTGATGTCCTTCTATCAATGATTGAGAGCGAAGAAGAATTAACAGGAACGCTAGAATACAACACCGATTTATTTAATGCAGATACCATAGCTAGGATGGTTGGACATTTCCAAACCTTGCTAGAGGGTGTAGTTAGTGATTCCCAGCAGCGTATTGCTGAGTTACCAATATTGACACCTGCTGAACGTCAGACGCTACTAGTAAACTGGAACAGTACGCAGGTTGATTATCCTCAATACGCTTGCATTCATCATTTGTTTGAGGCGCAGGTAGAAAAAACACCAGATGCGATCGCGCTCATTTTTGCTAACCAACAACTTACCTATCGAGAGTTAAACAATCGAGCCAATCAACTAGCTCACTACCTACAAAATTTAGGGGTGAAACCAGAATCCTTAGTTGGGATCTGTATGGAACGCTCTATCGAAATGGTAGTTGGAATATTAGCAATTATGAAAGCAGGCGGTGCATATCTGCCGCTAGATCCTAACTATCCTCAAGAGCGTTTGGCATTCATGCTAGAAGATGCTCAATTATCATTATTGCTAGTGCAACTGCATCTAGTTAATGAACTACCAGCACACACAGCCAAAGTAGTAACTATAGATACTGATGGTGCAGCATTTGCTGACTACAGCCAAGCTAACCCTTTTATTAGCGTTCAGCTAGAAAATGCAGCTTACATAATTTATACTTCTGGTTCCACAGGAAAACCCAAAGGAGCAATTAATACTCATAAGGGTTTATGCAACCGCTTACTATGGATGCAAGATACTTACCAATTGGAAGAATGCGATCGCGTTTTACAAAAAACACCCTTTAGTTTTGATGTTTCTGTCTGGGAATTCTTCTGGACTCTATTTACTGGCGCAACTCTAGTCATAGCTAAACCCGGTGGACATCAAGATGCAAGCTATCTATTGCAACTCATTACCCAGCAGCAAATTACGACATTGCACTTTGTTCCTTCAATGCTGCAAGTGTTTTTAGAGCAACCAGAACTAGAAAAGTGCCATAGTATTAAACGTGTAATTTGTAGTGGTGAAGCACTACCCTTTGAACTACAAAAACGCTTCTTTGAGCGTTTGGATGCAGAATTACACAATCTCTATGGTCCCACAGAAGCGGCAATTGATGTAACTTCTTGGAAATGTCAAAAAAACAGCAACGAGAAAATAGTTCCTATCGGTCGTCCTATCGCCAACATCCAGATATACATATTAGACAATTATTTGCAACCTGTTCCAGTTGGTATTCCTGGTGAGTTGCATATTGGTGGTGTAGGTTTAGCGCGGGGCTATCTGAATCGACCAGAATTGACTAATGAAAAGTTTATTTCTAGTCCGTTTGAACCAGAAAAACGCCTTTATAAAACAGGAGATTTAGCGCGTTACCGTTCTGATGGTAGTATTGAATACTCAGGCAGAATTGACTATCAAGTAAAAATTCGAGGTTTCCGTATTGAACTAGGAGAAATTGAAGAAGTCATAGCAGAATCTTTCAATGTGCGAGAAACGGTAGTTCTTGCCAAAGAAAACCGCCTGATTGCTTATGTAGTGCCTAAGGAAAAAATTACATTTTCTATCAATGAATTGAGGCATTTCCTCAAGAAAAAGCTGCCTGAATATATGCTTCCTTCTGTATTTGTAGTTTTAGAAGCATTACCTCTCACATCTAATGGCAAAGTAGACCGTCGTGCTTTACCTGCGCCAGATAAATTGCGTCCAGAATTAGCAAATAATTATCAAGCGCCTCAATCTGAAGTAGAAAAATTAATAGCTAAGGTTTGGAAACAGGCGCTACAGCTAGAAAGAGTAGGTGTTCATGATAATTTCTTTGACATTGGTGGGCATTCATTGTTAGTGGTGCAGGTTAGTAACCAACTTAGAGAAATCTTGAACTGGGATTTATCAGTTGTAGAAATTTTTCAAAATCCGACTATTAAGTCGCTGGCGGAACATTTAAGACAAAAATCATTAGCACAAAAAAATTTAGAGAAGACGCATGAAAGGGTAGGCAAACAAAGAGAAGCTTTGAACCAACGCAATCAAGTATTAATGAAAAACCGGAAGAATCTTAAGTAATAAGGAAATTGTTAGTTATGGAAGGCATTGCCATTATTGGCTTGGCAGGGCGTTTCCCTGGAGCAAAAAATATTGCGGAGTTTTGGCAAAATTTATGTGATGGAGTTGAGGCAATTTCTCAATTTAGTGATGAAGAATTAATTGCTGCTGGAGTAGATCCATCATTACTCAAGGAGCGTAACTATATAAAAGCGGGTGCTGTATTAGAAGATATAGATTTATTTGATGCTGGGTTCTTTGGTGTTAATCCTAAAGAAGCTGAGATGACCGATCCGCAACATCGGTTGTTTTTAGAATGTGCTTGGGAAGCATTGGAAAATGCTGGCTATGATGCTCAAAGATGCGAAAGCCGAATTGGGGTTTATGCTGGTGCTAGTTTAAATAATTATTTAACTTTTAGTTTAAATAGCGATCGAATTGGTTCAGCGCATAGTTTCCAAAAGCTAATTGGAAATGATAAAGATTTTTTGTCTACTCGCGTTTCCTACAAGTTAAATCTGACTGGACCTAGTCTCACCATACAAACGGCTTGTTCGACTTCCTTAGTTGCAACTGCTTTAGCTTGCCAAAGCTTACTAAATTATCAATGCGATATGGCTTTGGCTGGTGGGGCTTCGATTCGTGTACCCCAAAAAACAGGGTATTTACATCAAGAAGGGGGTATATTATCACCTGATGGTCATTGTCGCGCCTTTGATGCCAAAGCAAGAGGGACAATTATTGGTAATGGCGTAGGAGTGGTGCTATTAAAGCGGTTATCAGAAGCGATCGCAGACGGCGATCGGATCTATGCTGTGATTAAAGGTAGCGCCATCAATAACGATGGTTCGCTTAAAGTCGGCTATACTGCACCCAGCGTCAACGGACAAGCAGAAGCGATCGCCGAAGCAATAGCCCTGGCTGACGTCGATCCTGAGACAATTACCTATATCGAAACTCACGGTACAGGAACCGCTTTAGGCGATCCCATCGAAATTTCTGCTTTGACAAATGCTTTTCGGGCAGAAACTGAGAAGAAAGGTTTTTGTGCGGTCGGTTCTGTCAAAACAAATATTGGACATTTAGACGCTGCTGCTGGGGTAACAGGTCTAATTAAAACCGCTTTGGCTTTACAACATAAGTTGATTCCTCCCAGTTTAAATTTTGAGCAGCCTAATCCAGAAATTGATTTTGCTAATAGTCCTTTCTACGTCAATAATCAGCTGACTGAATGGAATGCAACTTCTACACCACGTCGTGCAGGAGTGAGTTCTTTAGGTATCGGTGGGACGAATGCTCATGTCATTCTAGAAGAAGCCCCTTCTTTAAGAGAGCAGAGGAGCGCTTTAGCAGGGGAGCAGGGGAGAAATTATCAGTTGTTAGTACTTTCGGCTAAAACTGATTCGGCTCTGGAAACTGCTACTAATAATTTGGTTCAACACCTCAGACAGCATCCTGAGTTGAATCTGGCAGATGTAGCTTACACATTGCAAGTAGGGCGTGGCGTATTTAATTATCGCCGTGCGGTGGTTTGTCAAAGTACCCAAGAAGCCATAACCGCATTAGAAACTATAGATCCTCAACAAGTATTAACTCACTTTGAGGAACCAATCCAACGCTCTATTACTTTCATGTTCCCCGGACAGGGCGCTCAGTATGTGGAGATGGGTAAAGAACTTTACCAGACTGAGCCTACATTCCGTGAACTAGTAGATCGTTGTAGTTTGCTACTTGAACCGCATTTAGGTTTAGATTTGCGATCGCTTATTTATCCACAAGAGTCTGAAAAACAACCAGCAGCAGAACAACTCAAGCAGACGCAGTTTGCACAACCAGCATTGTTTGTAATTGAGTATGCCTTGGCTCAACTGTGGATGTCTTGGGGTATTTCTCCACAAGCAATGATTGGTCACAGTATTGGGGAATATGTAGCCGCTTGTCTTGCTGGTGTGATGAGTTTGGAAGATGCATTAACGTTGGTTGCTGTGCGTGGGCGGCTGATGCAGCAAATGGCTACGGGTGCAATGCTGTCTGTTTCCGCATCAGCAGCAGAAGTTAAAACTTTCCTCAACGAAGATTTAGCTCTAGCTGCTAATAATGCACCTTCCTTGTGCGTGGTTTCTGGAAGTTATGACGCAGTAAACAAGATTGCAGAAAAGCTAACAGCCAAGGGTATAGAGTGTCGCCGTTTGCATACCTCTCATGCTTTTCACTCTCACATGATGGAACCGATGTTAGAACCATTCATGGCGGAACTGAAAAAAGTCAACTTCAATCCTCCCGAAATTAGGTTTATTTCTAATTTGACGGGTACTTGGATTACAGCAGATCGAGCAATATCTCCAGATTATTGGGCGCAGCATTTACGTCAAACAGTACAGTTTTCATCGGGTTTATCAGTATTGTTGGAGGAAAGCGATCGCATTCTCCTAGAAGTAGGTCCAGGGCGTACTTTGTGTACTCTCGTCAAACAACACGCCCAAAAAGCAGGCGGACAAGTTGTATTACCTTCCTTACGTCATCCCCAAGAAGAAAAATCAGATATTAATTTCCTACTCAACATTTTAGGGCGGTTGTGGTTAGCAGAAGTTGAGATAAATTGGTCTGTTTTTTACGATCGCGAGCAGCGTTATCGAGTATCTTTACCGACTTATCCCTTTGAACGCCAGCGTTACTGGATTGAACCAGAAATACCAACTCAAGTATCTGCTAAAGTTGAGAGCAAGCAAGGTAAAAAGCCTAATATTAGTAACTGGTTTTATGTTCCTTCTTGGAAACGAGTTCCCCTCGTCAAAACAAAAGAGATTAGCTCTGATTGTTCTTTAGTTTTTATAGATGAATATGGCTTAGGTTCAGAACTTGTTCAACAACTACAACAACTTGGACAGAATGTAATTACCGTTAAGGGAGGAAAAGAATTTAATCAACTTGATAGCAATACATACGCTATCAATCCATCTCAAGCGGATGATTATCTCAACTTGCTGCGACAGTTACGAGAACAGGGTAAAACTCCTAAGACAATTACCCATTTGTGGAGTCTTCACCAATCGCAAACTTTATCTTGGGAAACAACTCAAAATTTAGGTTTCTATAGTCTTGTTTATTTAGCACAAGCCATTGGACAACAGCAGATAAGCGATCCAATTCAAATTTTAGTTATTGCTAATCATCTGCACGATATAACAGGAAATGAAGAATTATTTCCTGAAAAAACAACCATATTGGGTGCTTGTAAAGTAATTCCTCAAGAATATCCCAATATCAGTTGTCGTCTGGTTGATATTTTACTGCCCACATCAACAAGCGAAAATATTCTAGAACAGTTATTGGCAGAATTAACAGCAGAATTAGAAGAATCGATAATTGCCTACCGCAATAATTACCGTTGGGTACAAACATTTGAGCCTGTTACATTAGAACCTACTACCGAAGATAATATTCGTTTGCGGCAACAAGGAGTCTATCTAATCACAGGTGGGATGGGAGGTATTGGTTTAGTTTTAGCTGAATATCTGGCTAAAACTGTACAAGCCAAACTGATTTTATTAGGGCGTTCTCTCCCATCCGATCGCGAAAAAATCAAACAATTAGAAGCATTAGGTACAGAAGCATTGGTACTGGCTGCTGATGTGACGAATGAGGAACAGATGCACAGTGCGATCGCACAATCTTTAGAACGCTTTGGTACAATTCACGGTGTCATTCATACTGCGGGTGTTGCTGGCGCTGGGATGGTTCAACTCAAAACACCAGAAATTGCTGAAAGAGTTTTTGCACCCAAAGTTCAAGGAACAATAACTCTAAATAATGTACTCAAAAACATCAATTTAGACTTCTTAGTTCTTTGTTCATCCTTAAGTTCAATACAAGGAGGATTTGGACAGGTAGATTATTGTGCTGCAAATACTTTCTTAGATACCTTTGCTCATTGGAATACAACAACAAATAACAGCTTTACAGTTGCGATTAACTGGGACGCTTGGCAACAAGTTGGGATGGCAGTTAATACTAATGTTCCTGATGAAATTAAAAACTGGCGTGAAGAAAGTTTAAAGAATGCTATCTTGCCATCAGAAGGGGTAGAAGCTTTTAGCCGCATCTTAGCAAACTCGCTACCTCAAGTTATAGTTTCCACCCAAGATTTACTAGCAGGAATTGAGCAACTTAACCAATCAGTTTTATCTTTATCCTTTGCTAAAAAGTCTGTCAACTCTTGCCAAGTATCTGCCAGCAGGCATTCACGTACTCTGCAAGAAAATACCTATGTAGCTCCTCGTAACGAAATTGAACAAACTGTTGCCAATATCTGGGAAGAACTCATCGGTATTGAAAAAGTAGGGATTTACGATAACTTTTTTGAATTAGGTGGACATTCTTTACTAGCAGTCCAAACTATTTCCCGCCTTAGAGAAGCGTTTCAAGTCGAATTACCATTGCGTACCCTCCTTTTTGATGCGCCAACAGTTAGCGAATTAGCTAATGTCATTGCCCTGAAACAACCACAATCAGAAGAACTTGATGAAATTGCAAAATTATTAGCAGAAGTAGAAAACTTATCGATTGAAGAACTCCAAAAACAACTAGCCCAAGAATCACCAGTTAGTTAAATCAACTTTAATTTTGTATGTCCTTCTTTGCGCCCCTGCCATAATATATGGAATTCAGCATACTCTACTTTTCAGGCGACGGCTCAACAACTGAATCAGATAAATATCAACTGTTATTAGAAACAGCTAAACTCGCTGATAAACATGGATTTTCAGCAGTATGGACTCCCGAACGCCATTTTCATCCTTTCGGGGGTTTGTATCCAAATCCCTCGGTGATTAGTGCCGCCTTAGCAATGGTGACAGAGAAAATTCAACTCAGATCGGGTAGTATTGTAATGCCATTACAACATCCTGTCAGAGTAGCTGAGGAATGGGCAGTCGTTGATAACTTATCTGGTGGTAGAGTTGGACTTTCTTTTGCACCAGGTTGGCACGCCGATGATTTTTTATTACGACCAGAAAATTACACTGAACGTAAAGAAGTTATGTGGCGTGACATTGAGATTATGCAGAAACTTTGGCAGGGGGAAGAAATTGAATTTGTTAATGGTTCAGGCAATAAAGTTCAGATAAAAACATTTCCCTGCCCTATACAATCGCAAGTACCAATTTGGATTACTTGTCAAGCTGACGCTACATTTATTGGCGCAGCTAAGATAGGGGCTAATGTTTTAACTTCTTTGTTGTATGCCACCATTGATGATTTAGCTCAACAAATCTCTCTTTATCGTCGGACTTTGGCTCAACATGGTCACGATCCAAAAAGTTACAAAGTGTCTCTGATGATGCACACCTATATAGGAGATAATGAACAATTAGTTAAGCAACAAGTAAAGCAACCTTTTTGCAATTATCTCAAAACCCATTTTGGCTTAGTTGAGAACTTAGCTAAACGCATCAATTTTCAATTCAATCCCGAAAATTTTACAGAAGAAGACCGAAAACAGCTTTTAGAATTTGCTTTTGAGAGATATTTCCAACAAGGTAGAGTTTTAATTGGTACGCCAGAAAGTTGCCGTCAAACAATCGCACGTCTTCAAGAGATAGGAGTGGATGAAATAGCTTGTCTCGTTGATTTTGGTCTAGATTTTCAGACAGTGATGGCAAGCTTGAATAAATTAACAGATTTTAAGCAAAACTACCAGCTAAGAAAAGATACAAGGAAATATTCGAGTCTCAGCTTATTTGGGTGATTAATTGTGAAAGATATAAATGCAAGAATTGCCGCATTATCTCCAGAACAACGAACATTGTTTGAAATGCGGCTTAAACAGAAGGGTTTAAATTCTGCCACAACTCAATCAATATCTAAAAGAAAAGATACTAATTCATTGCCCTTGTCTTTTAACCAGCAAATGCTCTGGTTTCTTCACCAATTAGCCCCCCAAAGCCCTGTTTACAATATTCCTGTTGCTATTTTATTAGAGGGTCAACTGAATGTAAAAGCACTGGAGCAAAGCCTTAATCAAATCCGACAACGGCATGAAGTTTTGCAAACGTGTTTTCAGATGGTAGAGGGGCAACCTGTGCAGGAGAGAGTTGCCGATTTAACCTTAGAGATGCCTGTCATTGATTTACAAAAATTTGCTGAAAGTAAACAGCAAGAATTGGTGCAAAAATTAGCAAAACAGGAAGCTCAATGTCCTTTCGATATATCGCGGGAACCATTGCTAAGAGTCAAGCTATTGCAGTTGCGTGAGACTAAATATGTAATGTTATTTACAATGCACCATATTGTTTCTGATGCTTGGTCTCGTGGCGTAATTATTCGAGAATTAGCGGCTTTGTATAAAGCTATTTGTTCTAATCAGCCGTCTCCCCTAGCGGAATTACCTATTCAATACGCAGACTTCGCTGCATGGCAAAGGGAATGGTTACAGGGAGAGGTTTTAGAGTCTCAGCTTTCTTATTGGAAAAAGCAACTGGAGGGTAAACTTCCAGTAATTAACTTACCTACAGATAAACCTAGGACAGACGTGCAGACTTTTCAGGGTGCTAGGCGATCGCTCATCTTACCAGAATCTTTAACTAAAGAGCTAAAGTCTTTTAGTCAACAGCAAGAAGTAACACTATTTACGACATTATTAGCTGGATTTTATATATTAATTAATTGGTATACACAACAAGAAGATATTCTTGTTGGTACAGATGTTGCGAATCGTACCTGGGCTGAAACTGAGGTATTAATTGGCTTTTTTATTAACCAATTAGTGCTAAGAACAAAGGTATCAGATAACTCTAATTTTCAAGAATTTCTTATGCAGGTGCGAGAAGTAACATTAGGTGCTTACTCTCATCAATCTCTGCCTTTTAGTAAGTTAGTAGAAGTTATCAATCCCGCTCGCGATCTCAGCCGTAACCCAATATTTCAAGTTAAGTTTGTCCTGCAAAATACCCCGATGCCGCCTTTGGAAATTGCGGGTTTGACTATCACTGTTTTGGATGATGTTGATAACGGTACTGTTCCTCTTGATTTGTTGTTAGACATGATAGAAACAGACAAAGGAATGGCGGCTATGTTGAGATACAATACAGACCTGTTTAATGTAAATAGTATTGATAATATGTTAAAAAATCTCGTGCAGGTTTTAACTACTATAACTCAAAACCCAACCTCTACAATATTAGAAATAAAAAATAATTTAACTTCTTTTAATCGTAAACAGACTGAGTCTCACAAAAATCAGCGTAAAGCATCTGAATATCAGAGCTTAAAAAAAATTAAAAGAAAAGAAGTATTTTTACAATAAATATAAACTAACGCTATTACACCTAAAACCTTCTGAATAACATTGTAAGAAAGATGCAAACACAAATACATGGATTTAGACTTTCGCCACAACAACGGCGTTTGTGGTTATTACAAAAGGACTCTTCTGTTTACCAGTCATATTGTGCAATCCTTTTAGAAGGGAATTTAAATCAAGAAATTTTAAAAGCAGCCTTACATCAAGTCGTCAATAGACATGAAATTTTGCGAACAAACTTCCACACTTACAATGGAGTCATGAAAATTCCCGTTCAGGTAATTAGCGATCGCGTTAATAATATATCGCTTGCTGAACATTATTTTCCGCAACAAGAAACTTTAGAAAATAGCTTAGAACAGCTATTGCAATCTTTATGTCAAAAGAATTTTGATTGTGAGCAAGAATCACTTTTACACGCTGACTTAGTGATTATATCGCCAAAAAAACACATATTGTTGATTAGTTTACCTGCTCTGTGTGCTGATTTAGAATCATTAAATATTTTAGTTGTTGAGCTTGGTAGATGTTATAGTGCTTGTTTATCTGGGGAGGAAATTGCTGAAGAACCGATGCAATATGCCGAAATTGCTGAATGGCAGAATGAGGTTTTAGAGTCAGAAGAAGCAGAAATAAATGGTGGAAAACAGTTAAACATAAATAGTATTTTTAATTTAAAACTACCTTATTCAAATCAGCAAACAAGAGATTTATATTTTAATCCTCAATATTACAGTAAAGAAATCCAGCCCAATTTGGTGGCTCAGATAGATGCGATCGCCCAAAAATTAAATATTACTACCTATGTATTTTTCTTAACTTGCTGGCAAATATTACTTTGGCGTTTAACTCAAAATACCGACTTAATTATCGGCACTGCTAGTAATGGTCGTAACTACGAGGAATTGCAATATTCTCTAGGAATATTAAGTAAATATTTACCTTTATATTGCCGATTTGAAGAAGAACATGAATTTATAAATTTATTATCAGAGGTAAAAGAAGCTACAGAAGACCTATTTGAATTACATGGTAGGTTTGCCTGGGAGAAAAATATAGAGTTAGATCCAGAAAGTTTATTCTTCCCATTTTGCTTTGAATTTACTTCTGCTGTAGCCAAGCAATATGCTGGTGATATCTGCTTTTCAATATATCAACAGTATGCTTGTATTGACAGATTTCACCTCAAATTATCTTGTGTCCGTCAAGATGATGCTATAAAGCTTGAATTTTTCTATGATGCCAATGTCTACACTTTAGAAGCTATTAAGCGTTTAGCAAGTCAATTCGAGACACTGTTAACGAGTGTAATTGAGAATCCCCAAGGAGCGATCGCTAGCTTTGACATCCTCAGTTCCCAAGAACGCACTCAACTTTTAGTTGACAACAACACGAAAACCGTTGCTCCTCAATACCAATGTATACATCACTGGTTTGAGTCGCAGTGCGATCGCACACCAAACTATGTTGCAGTAGTGTATGACAACCAGCAACTAACTTACAGTGAACTAAACGCACGCGCCAATCAGTTAGCTCATCACCTACAACAGATGGGTGTAGGCTCAGAAGTCATAGTAGGGATTTGCTTAGAGCGATCGCTAGAGATGGTAATTGGAGTGTTAGCAATTCTGAAAGCAGGTGGAGCTTACTTACCATTAGATCCCAACCATCCCAAAGAACGGTTAGCTTTTATTTTAGAAGAAACCTCTGCACCCATACTCTTAACTCAACAACACCTGCTCCCAGTTCTTCCTGCTCACAATGCTAAAGTACTCTGCTTAGACTGTGATTGGGAAAAAATTGAGCAGCAAAATATATTTAACCCGACTAGCCAGACCATTTCTGACAACCTAGCCTATATTATTTATACCTCCGGCTCCACTGGTAAACCAAAAGGAACGCTCGTTCCCCATCGAGGACTAGTTAATTATCTTACTTGGTGTACCCAAGCCTATGCAGTCCAAGAAGGCAAAGGAACTGTAGTACACTCTTCTCTAGCCTTCGATCTCACTATTACTAGTCTATCCCCCTTATTAGTAGGACGTTGCATAGAACTCCTCCCAGAAGACCAAAGCATCGAGTCTTTACGCAGTGCCTTATCTCAAGGCTCAAACTATAGCTTAGTAAAAATTACACCTGCTCATTTGCAATTACTCTCACACCAATTATCACCTTCACAAGCAAATGGTCGCACCAGAGCCTTTATCATCGGTGGCGAAAACCTATTAGCACAAAGCGTTAGCTTCTGGCAAAAGTTTGCACCAGACACAATGCTAATTAATGAATATGGACCAACAGAGACGGTTGTGGGTTGCTGTATTTATCAAGTACCCCAGGGTGAAACACTCTCAGGCTCAATTCCTATTGGTCATCCCATCGCCAACACCCAACTGTACGTCCTCAATAAGTACTACCAGCCAGTACCCATAGGAGTTCCAGGTGAACTATATATTGGTGGCGCTGGTGTAGCGAGAGGATATTTAAATCGTCCTCAACTCACAGCAGAAAAATTTATTCCCAATCCCTTTAGTGACGAACCGGGTGCAAGGCTATATAAGACGGGTGATTTAGTTCGTTTTCGTTTAGACGGAAATTTAGAGTTTTTAGGAAGAATAGATAATCAAGTAAAAGTAAGAGGCTTTCGGATCGAATTAGGAGAAATAGAAGCATTACTGGTACAACACCCAGCCGTAGAGGAAGCAGTAGTCATAGTGCGCGAGGATACACCAGGCGACGAGCGTTTGGTAGCTTACGTTGTGCCTGATAGTCATGTAACTCCAGTCCCTAGCGAACTGCGGAGTTATCTAAAAGAGCAACTACCAGAATATATGCTGCCATCAGCGTTTATCCAGTTAGATGCTCTGCCATTAACAACTAATGGTAAAGTGGATCGTCAAGCTTTACCTGCACCGAACCAAGCAGATATTGCTCAATTAGGAAATATCTTTGTCGCTCCTCACACACCTGTTGAAGAAATGCTGGCTGGAGTTTGGGCGCAAATCCTCCGCTTACAGCAAGTTGGTATCCATGACAATTTCTTTGATTTAGGTGGACACTCTCTCATTGCTACTCAGGTAATCTCCCAAGTACGAAAAACGTTTAGGGTAGAACTAACGCTACACCATTTGTTTAAATTACCCACAGTAGCCGGACTTGCCAAACATATAGAAATTGCATTGAAGGCTGAACCACAATTAAATTCCGAACCTTCTCTAAAACGTGTTTCACGCGATGAAGAATTACCCTTGTCTTTTGCTCAACAAAGGCTGTGGTTTCTCCATCAATTAGATCCCAACTCAACAGCCTACAATGGTTCTAACTTGGTGCGACTGCAAGGAACACTAAATGTAGCTGCATTAGAAGACAGTATTAACGAGATCGTGCGGCGACATGAAGTTTTACGGACGTACTTTGCAGTTGTGGAAGGGCGACCAATTCAGAAAATTATTTCTGAGTTAAAAGTACCTTTACCAATTGTAAATTTACAGCATTTATCAGTAATTGAAAGAGAAAAAGAAGTACAAAGGCTAGAGGTAGAAAATGCCCAGCAGCCATTTGATTTGACACAAGCGCCATTGCTGCGGTTGGCGCTTTTGCGTCTCACCCAAGAAGAACACATCTTGTTAATAACAATGCACCATATTATCTCTGATGCTTGGTCAGCAGGAGTGTTTATCCGCGAGGTGACAGCACTTTACGAAGCCTTTTCAACTGGAAAACCTTCTTTGCTACCAGAGTTACCAATTCAATATGCTGATTATGCAGTATGGCAACAGCAATGGTTACAAGGAGAAAGGCTTGATACCCAATTAACCTACTGGAAGCAACAGTTAGAGAACGCTAAAACAATTCTAGAATTACCAACAGATAAACCCCGCACCCAACTACAAACTTCTTTAGGAAAAAAACACTCGTTCACTCTATCTGCAACACTAACTGACAAGCTCAAATCTCTCAGTCAGCAAGAAGGTGTAACTTTATTTATGACTCTGCTGGCAGCTTTCAATACTTTGCTATACCACTATACAAAGCAAGAAGATATTCTTGTAGGTTCTCCTATTGCTAACCGTAACCGTAGTGAATTAGAGGGGTTAATTGGCTTTTTTATCAACACTCTAGTATTACGTACTAATCTCTCTTTTTCTCATAACCCCAGCTTTCAAGAGTTATTGCAACAGGTAAGAAAAACAGCTTTAGGAGCTTATGCACATCAAGAGTTACCTTTCGATAAGTTAGTAGCAGAACTACAACCACAGCGTAATTTAAATCATTCACCACTATTTCAAGTATGGTTTGTTTTGCAAAATGCTCCTAAATCCAACCTTGAAATGAAAGGGCTAAATCTCAGCCTTTTAGAAAGTGAAAGTGGCACTATTCGCCATGAATTAAAGCTACAATTCACACAAACACCAGAAGGGCTAGAAGGTTTTTTTGAGTATAAAACAGATTTATTTCATGCAACTACTATTACTCGCATGGCAGTTGTTTTAGAAACACTACTAACAACCGTTGTGGAACAACCTGAGATGTTACTTGACCAGCTAGTACAACTAATGCAGGAAACAGAAAAACAACAGCAACTTATTCACAATCAAGAACTACAACAAGCTCGGGTTCAGAAGTTGGGCAAAATTGGGCGCAAGGCGATTACTGGCAAAATTGAATCATAATTAAACAAAATGAATTTAAAAACATTCAAAAGAAAATCAATTACAGTTTCTTCAGAAAACTTGGTTACAACCAATTTCTTAGAATCTACTCAACAACTACCTCTTGTCATTCAACCTGCTGTCGATGGTGTGAATTTAGTCAGTTGGGCTAGCAGTAACCGTGACTGGATAGAAAAACAATTAATTCAATACGGAGGTCTGCTTTTTCGCAATTTTCCGATTAATACTCATAGCGAATTTGCTAATTTTATGCAGGCTGTAGCAGGAGAATTAATCGAATACTCTTATCGTTCAACTCCGCGTAGTCAAGTTGATGGTAAGATATACACATCAACAGAATATCCACCCGATCAATCAATTCCTTCACATAACGAAATGGCCTATTGTCTTAATTGGCCAATGAAAATTGCCTTCTTTTGTGTAAAGGCAGCAGAGCAAGGCGGAGAAACACCAATTGCTGATAGTCGTAAAGTATTTCAACGAATAGATCCAAAAATCAAAGAGCAATTTATTCAGAAAAAGATTATGTATGTCCGTAATTATGGACAAGGGATTGATTTACCTTGGGAAACTGTATTTCAAACTAACGATAAAGCCGAAGTTGAAGCTTATTGTCAATCTACTGGCATTGATTTTACATGGCTAGATGTAAATAAACTTAGAACTCGTCAAGTTTGTCAAGCTGTTGCTACCCATCCTCAGACTGGCGATTTAGTTTGGTTTAATCAAGCACATTTATTTCATATTTCAAGCTTAAAAGCTGAAGTTCGTCAATCTTTACTTGCTGTACTAAATTCTGAAGAATTACCACGAAACTCTTATTATGGAGATGCTTCAGAAATTGAAATATCTGTATTAGAAGAAATTCAAGCAATATATGAGCAAGAAACAGTAACATTCTCTTGGCAAGAAGGAGATATTTTATTATTAGATAATATGCTAGTTGCTCATGGACGTAAGCCATTCACAGGCGCGAGAAAAGTTTTGGTAGGTATGGCACAACCTTATAGCAACAAATAGTTTAAATATAGTAAGTACATTAGAAACATTATGCAAGTATCTATAGAAGGCTTTCAAATTTCACCTCAGCAAAAACGCTTATGGTTATTACAACAAGAAAACAACCATCAGCCATATCGCATTCAGTGTACAGTTTTAGTAGAGGGAAATATTGAATATACAATTTTAGAAAAAGCCATACATAATGTTTGGGCTAAATATGAAATTTTACGTACTAGCTTTCCTACCTTGGCGGAAATGGCAGTTCCTTTACAAGTTATTGGAGAAGCATCTATTAAGAACTATTATGATTGGCATGATTTAGATACAGAAAGCCAACAACTAAATATCGATCGTCTATTTTCAGAAGTTAATAAATTATATTTTGAGTTAGAAAAAGGTTTTACTAGCAAGGTTGATGTAATTAAACAATCCGATCGTCATTGTATTTTACTAATAGCAATATCAGCTATTTGTGCAGATAGAATATCCCCGCACCATCTCGTGCATGATATTAGCGCCACTTATGATGCTTATTTGCAGGAAGATGAGTTAGAAGATACACCTTTACAATATGCAGATATTGCTGCTTGGCAAAATGATTTATTAATGGGAGAAGAAGCAGAAACAGCAAAAGATTATTGGCACAATCAAAAAGTGCCTAATTCTCTTATAGGTAAATTACCAGACGAAAAAAAGGTTAACCAAAAACAAATATTTGAACCCAAAGCTATTAACATCAACTTTGATGCTGCTACGACAACTAATATTGTAGCGATCGCACAAAAATACTCTGTTGATATTTCGACAGTTTTGATGGCTTGCTGGGAAGTCCTATTATGGCGTTTGACTAACAAATCTGAACCTGTTTTAGCTTGGTGTTGTGACGGGAGAAATTACGCAGAATTACACTCAGCAGTCGGATTATTAGCTAAATCTTTACCTATTCGTATTCAAGTACAAGAAGAATATATACTTGCTGATATATTAAGACAGTTAGATAAAACAATTAGTGAAGTTTCTCAATGGCAAGACTTTTTGAATCCAGAAGAGTTTTTCGCTGAGACTAAAGATACTCAATCATCATCATTTTTACCCTTTGCCTTTGAATTTGTATCCCAACCCAGTAAATATTTTGCTGGTGACGTAACTTTCTCTATTCAAAAAATATATAGCTGTATTGAACGCTTCAAGGTGAAATTATTATGCTGGCAACAAGCTGATTCACTTGCAGCAGAATTATATTATGATGCTAACTTATTTGAGCAAAAAGACATTGAACGTTTAGCAGCACAGTTTCAGACTTTTTTAAGTAGTGCAATAAACAATCCAGAGACTTCAATTGCTCAACTAGAAATTCTGTCTCCACAAGAACGTCAGCAACTATTAGTCGATAACAATACAAAAACTACTTCTCCATATCAGTGCATTCATCACTGGATTGAAGCACAGGCTAATAGCACACCAAATAATATTGCTGTTGTTTTTGACAATCAACATTTAACATATCAAGAACTAAATGCCAAAGCTAACAACTTAGCTAATCATTTGGCATCATTGGGAGTCCAACCGGAAACTGTAGTTGCACTTTGCATTGAACGTTCTTTGGATATGATAGTTGGTATTCTAGGCATTTTCAAAGCAGGTGCAGCATACTTACCTCTAGAACCTTCTTTACCCGAAGCAGCATTAGCCTTCAGATTGCAGGATGCTCAAGTATCGGTGATGTTAACTCAAAAGCACCTTGTTGAAAAAATAAATTTCCAAGCGCAGATAATTTGTATTGATGCAAATCTAAGCGTGCCCCAAGATAACATTCTCAAGCCTGCTAGTTCAGAAAACTTGGCTTACGTTATCTACACCTCTGGTTCAACAGGTAAACCCAAAGGTGTTGCAGTTGAACATCGGCAAATAGTCAATTATGTTAACGGTATATTAGAAAAACTCGATTTACCAGATACGGCTAGCTTTGCCACTGTTTCTACCTTCGCCGCAGACTTAGGTAACACAGCAATTTTCTCAGCCTTGTGTACAGGTGGATGCTTGCATATCATTGCAGAGGAACGTGCTACCGATCCAGTTGCATTTGCTGAATATTGCGATCGCTATTCTATAGATTGCCTCAAAATAGTTCCTTCACACCTATCAGCTTTATTATCAGGTTCATATCCCGAAAAACTTCTACCACGTCAGCACCTCATTCTTGGTGGTGAAGCTGCAACCTGGGATTTAATTAAACGGGTACGTGAATTAGCACCACAATGCAAAATTCTTAACCACTACGGTCCAACAGAAACTACCGTTGGTGTACTCACCTATCCTGTAGAAGAAATCTCTACTGATACGTCATCAAATACTGTACCTCTCGGTCGTCCTTTAGCCAATACCCAAATATATTTACTCGATAACTATTGCCAACCTGTCCCCTTGGGTGTAACAGGAGAAATCTATATAGGTGGAGATAATGTAGCTAGAGGATATATAAATCAACCAGAACTAACTAACGAGCGATTTATTCGTAATCCATTCAGTAGTGAACCTGAAGCAAGACTTTATAAAACTGGGGATTTAGGATGCTATAAACCTGATGGTAACTTAGAATTTTTGGGTCGAATGGATGACCAAGTAAAATTACATGGTTATCGCATTGAACTAGGGGAAATTGAAGCTGTACTTTGTCAACATTCACAAGTAAGAGAATTAGTTGTAGTTGCAAAAGAAGCTCATCCAGGGAAAAAGCAGCTTGTAGCTTATATAGTTGGGCAAGAAGCTTTAAAACCTGCCCAATTGCGCGATTTTATCAAGCAAAAACTGCCTGAATATATGGTGCCTTCACAATTTGTGTTCTTGAAGGCTTTACCACTAACAGCTAATGGTAAAATCGATAAAAAAGCTTTACCAGCAACAAATGCAGTTAAACCAGAATTCCTTGCTGCTTTTGTTGCACCGCATACTCCAGTAGAAATTGCATTAGCTAAAATTTGGGCAGAGCTTCTCAATTTAGAGCAAGTTAGTATTCACGATAACTTCTTTGAATTGGGTGGAGATTCGATTATTAGTATTCAGGCGATCGCTAAAGCAAATCAAGTAGGTTTACGTCTCACTCCTAAGCAAATTTTTGAACATCAAACTATTGCTAAACTTGCATTAGTTGCCGATACTAGTTTAACAACAGAATCAGAACAAGGATTGGTAGTTGGTATTGTACCTCTGACACCAATTCAACATAGCTTTTTTGCTCAAAATTTACCAGAGGCGCATCATTTTAATCAATCGTTGTTGCTAGAATTACAGCAAGATATCGAACCTAACATTTTACAGCAAGCAATACAGTGTTTACTAGCACACCATGACGCACTTCGCTTACGTTTTCGCCCCACAGCTAATGGTTGGGAATCGTTTAATGCTGGTGTTGAAGCTGAAGTACCATTTACTAAATTCGATTTTTCCGAACTACCTCTACAACAAAAAGTGGTTATTGAAGCCAAAGCCACAGAACTACAGGCAAGCTTGGATTTATCAAATGGTTCCATTGTGAGGGTGGCACTATTTGATTTAGGTTCTCAGCAAAATAATCGCTTACTGTTTATCATTCATCATTTAGCTATTGATGGCGTTTCTTGGCGAATTTTATTGTCAGATTTGCAAACAGCTATAGAAAAACTTCAGCAAAATCAAGCAATTCAATTACCAGCCAAAACTACTTCTTTTAAACAATGGAGTGAACGTCTGCAAGAATATGCAAATACAAAGACGCTACACTCGCAATTAGATTTCTGGTGTTCTGAGTTAAGAAAACGAGTTTCTCCGTTACCAGTGGACTATGTAGGCGGATTAAATACTGTATCTACAAGTCAAACTTTTTCTGTATTCCTCAATGAAACTGAGACACAAGCACTACTGCAAGAAGTTCCAGCCAAGTACCATACACAAATAAATGATGTTTTGTTAACAGCACTAGCAAGAACCTTTGCAGCATGGACAGGAGAACAAACGCTGTTAGTTAACTTAGAGGGACATGGACGAGAAGACATTTTTGCTGATATTGATTTATCTCGTACAGTTGGTTGGTTTACTACCGTCTTTCCAGTTCTGTTGAATTTAGAAAATAGTGCGATTGGAGATGCTTTAAAAGCAATTAAAGAACAGCTACGTAGTATACCCAATCGAGGTTTTGATTATGGTGTATTGCGTTATCTGTGCAGCGATACTGCTGAAAGTTTAGCTGCTATACCTCAAGCAGAAGTTTGTTTTAACTATTTAGGACAATTTGACCAAATTTTACAAGAATCTTCTTTATTTAAATTAGCATCAGAATCGAGTCGTACAGAACGTAGTCCTTTAGGAAACCGTCGTCATCTCATAGATATTAGCGGGTTTGTGAGTGGAAGCCGCCTGCAACTGGATTGGACTTATAGCACCAAAATACATAAAGACACTACTGTGTCAAATCTAGCGGATAAATTTGTCCAAGCACTGCGGGAAATTATTAGTCATTGTCAATCAGTTGATGCAGGAGGTTATACCCCTTCTGATTTCTCCAAAGCAAAAGTAAGCCAAAAAGACCTCGACTTTTTACTAGCAAAAATTAACCGAGGGAGTGGGAAGTAAAACATATGAAAGCTGATAATATCCAAGATATTTATGAACTATCACCCTTACAACAAGGAATTCTCTTTCATAGTTTGTATGCTCCCGAATCGGCTGTTTATTTTGTCCAGTTATGTTACTTCCTGAAAGGCAATTTTAATGTTGTAGCTTTTGAACAAGCTTGGCAAGAAGTAGTCAACCGCCACACTATTTTACGCACAGCTTTTTATTGGGAAAATCTAGAAAAACCTTTACAGGTTGTGCATCGGGAAGTCAAAATATCGCTAATACAGTACGATTGGCGAAATCTAAACCCAAATGAGTCGTCGCAGAAATTGCATAATTTTTTGGAGAGCGATCGCACCTGCAATTTCGACTTAACACAACCATGCCCAATGCGGCTGATTTTAATTCGCTGTAACGATGATTCTTATTACTTGGTTTGGAGTAAACATCATCTTATTTTAGATGGTTGGTCAACAGCTTTAGTTTTAAAAGAAGTAGTAGAAATTTACCAATCGCTTTGCCAAGGTAAAAATTTACCTTTATTATTAGAGAGTTCCTTTGGTGATTATATTGGTTGGTTACAACAACAAGATTTAAACAAAGCAAAGGAATTTTGGCAACAGTCATTACAGGGCTTTACAGCACCCACGCCCTTAATTAATTTAAATAATAAAAACTTATCCAACCAACCAGAGAAATACGATCGGCAAGTAATCAAGCTTTCACAAACAACCACCACAGCACTACAATCTTTAGCAAAACAGAATCAACTCACACTCAACACCCTTGTCCAAGGAGCTTACGCTCTACTTTTAAGCCGCTACAGTAGAGAAACAGATGTAGTTTATGGTGTAACAATCTCCGGTCGTCCAGCAGATTTAGCCAAAGCCGAGTCTATAGTGGGGATGTTTATCAATACTCTACCTGTACGAGTCACAATTGATACTAAAGAATCTTTGTTATCTTGGTTGAGAAAATTACAATCACAACTAGCAGAAATAAGGCAATATGAATATAGCCCACTGGTAGAAGTGCAAGGTTGGAGTGAAGTACCAAGAGGGATGCCTTTATTTGAAAGCATATTAGTATTTGAAAATTACCCAGTAGACAGGATTTTAAAAGAATGGCAAGGGAATTTAGTAGTTCAAAGCATTAGTACTGTCGATCGCACTAACTATCCCTTAACAGTTAGTGTTCTTCCTGGTGAAGAGTTAGAAATTGTTATAGATTATCAGAGCGATCGCTTTGATTTTGCCACCATCCACAGAATGTTAGGACATCTCCAAACATTGTTGCAAGGCATGGTGAGTCATCCTTACAGTGAAATAAAAGATTTATCACTGTTAACAGATACAGAGAAACACCAGCTATTAGTATGGAATAGCAACAAAGTTGATTATCCCCAAAATATTTGCCTTCATCAGCTATTTGAAAACATTGTTAAGCAAACACCTCAGGCGATCGCAGTAGAGTTTGCAGGTAGAAGTCTTACTTATCAACAACTAAATCAGCAAGCTAATAAAGTCGCTCATTATTTACAGAAATTAGGAGTAATACCCGACCAATTAATTGGTATTTGTGTAGAACGCTCATTAGAAATGGCGATCGCACTTTTAGGTATTTTAAAAGCAGGTGGTGCGTATGTACCATTAGACCCAGATCAACCACAGCAACGTTTAGAATTCATGTTGCAGGATGCGGGTTGTAATATCCTACTCACTCAAAAGCGACTGGTTGAAACTATTTCCACCTATGCAGAGAAAGTCATATATTTAGATGCAGATTGGGAATTAATTGCTAACGAAGAAGAATCTAACCCAACCAGCAACGTACAACCAGAAAATTTAGCCTACCTGATTTACACCTCTGGTTCTACGGGTAAATCAAAAGGGGTAATGATTCAACATAACAACCTTGTTAATGCTTACTATGCTTGGGAAAAAGCTTATCAACTAAGTTCTCAAGTTCGCTGTCATTTACAAATGGCTAGCTTTTCCTTTGATGTCTTTTCTGGAGATTTAATTCGGGCTTTGTGTTCTGGTGGGAAGTTAGTGCTGTGTCCAAGGGAAATACTTCTAGAACCCCAACAACTCTATGAATTGATGCGTCAACACAAAATTGACTGCGCGGAATTTGTACCAGTTGTATTAAGAAACCTTGTGCAGTACCTAGAAAAAAGCCAACAAAAACTCGATTTTATGCGGTTGGTTATCTGTGGTTCTGATAGTTGGTATGGAGCCGAGTATAGTAAATTCCGTGATGTTCTTGGTAAAGAAACACGGTTAATTAACTCTTTTGGTGTAACCGAAGCCACAATCGACAGTTCATATTTTGAACACGCCACAGTAGAGTTACCAGCTCAACAGTTAGTACCGATTGGCACACCTTATGCTAACAGCCAACTTTATATATTAGATGACTATTTACAACCAGTACCAGTAGGCGTTACTGGAGAACTTTACATTGGTGGTGAAGGTTTAGCCAGAGGGTATCACAACCATCCAGAATTAACCACCGAAAGGTTTATTACTAATATTTTCAGCCAAAAACCACAAGAACGGCTTTATAAAACTGGTGACTTAGTTCGCTATCTTCCAGATGGAAACATCGAGTTTTTAGGACGCATTGACAACCAAGTCAAACTTCGCGGTTTTCGGATTGAACTGGGAGAAATTGAGGCAGTCCTGAGTAAATATCCACCCCTCCGAGAAGTTGTGGTTATAGTTAGAGAAGATAACCCTGGTGACAAACGTTTAGTAGCATATATCGTTCCTACTACTGGGAATTTTGACTCAGCAAATAAAAGTGAACTGATACCACAGTTACGAAAATACTTGAAAGCAAGTCTACCACAGTATATGGTGCCTTCTGCTTTTGTACTCTTGGAAAAATTACCACTGACACCAAATGGTAAAATAGACCGCAAAGCCCTGCCTATACCAGATGCCGCTAGACCCGAATTACAAACGGTTTTCATCACACCCCGCACTCCAATTGAGGAAACGCTGGTGCAGATATGGACTGAAACCCTACGACTCAAGAAAGTTGGTATTAATGACAATTTTTTTGAGTTAGGTGGAGATTCGATACTGAGTCTGCAAATTATTGCTAAAGCTAAACAAGCTGGGTTGCAGCTAACCCCCAGACAGATATTTGAATATCAGACAATTGCCGATTTAGCGGCTGTAGCAGGTACAATTACAAAAATTGAAACCGAACAAGGTCTTGTTACGGGTTCTTTACCTCTAACTCCTATTCAAAGTTGGTTTTTTGAACAGGTACTTGTTGATTCCCATCACTGGAATCAAGCGGTATTGCTAGAAGTAGATCGAAGTTGTAACCCAATTTTATTAGAGCAGGTTATCTGCAAATTACTGACTCACCACGATGCACTGCGTTTGCGCTTTATGCAAACTGAATCTGGTTGGGAGTCAATTATTGCAGCTCCCGATCGAATATCACCTTTTTCGATTATTGATTTATCAAGCCTATCCCAAAGCGAGCAGAAGCAGGCTATGGAGGCTAAAGCTACTGCTCTACAAGCCAGCTTAAATTTATCAAAAGGTCCATTAGTTCAAGTTGCTTTATTTGTAATGGGGGCAAAACAACCCAACAGATTATTATTTACCGTTCACCATCTCGCCATTGATGGAGTTTCCTGGCGGATTTTACTAGAAGACCTACAAACTGCTTACCAACAACTCAGCCGAGAGCAAGAGATACAACTACCAGCGAAAACTACTTCGGTAAAACAGTGGGCTGAAAAACTTCAAGAATACGCTAACTCGGAAACTGTAAAAGCAGAAATAAATTATTGGTTGAGTCAGTCTTACCAAAATATTTCTTCTTTGCCTATTGACGATTTAAATGGAGAAAATACTGTAGCTTCAGCTTGTACCATTTCAGTTAGTCTTACCCAGGAAGAAACCGAATCTTTATTACATGAAGTACCAGCAGCCTATCAAACTCAAATTAATGATATTTTGCTAACTGCTCTTGTGCAGACATTTTATCAATGGACTGGTAATAGTTCACTTTTGATTAATTTGGAAGGTCACGGACGAGAAGACATTTTAGAAAACGTGGATTTATCCCGCACTGTTGGCTGGTTTACTAGTATCTTTCCGGTGGTGTTAGATATCACAGCCACTTTTAGTAATGGAGAAGCATTAAAGACGGTAAAAGAACAATTGCGTAATATTCCTTGTAAAGGTATTAACTATGGTGTATTGCGTTATCTCAGTGAAAAGTCAATTGCTGATGTGCAAACTTTACCCCAAGCAGAGGTAACATTTAACTTCTTAGGTCAGTTTGACCAAGTAATTTCTGAAACCTCTATGTTTCGACCTGCTGCTGAATCTGCTGGAGAAACACAAAGTCCTAGAGGAAGCCGCGACTGTTTGCTGGAGGTAGGTGCATTAATTGTTTGTAGTCAACTGCATATAAATTGGACTTATAGCAAAGCATTACATAAACAAACCACGGTTGAAAAGCTGGCTCAAGTATTTATTGAAGCGTTGCGATCGCTCATTGTTCACTGTCAGTCCCCCGAAGCTGAGGGTTACACTCCTTCTGATTTTCCCCAGATGCAGTTTAGTCAACAAGAACTGGATCGATTAATGGCAGAACTCGGTTAGCCTTAAGGTAATTAATAATGAATAAGAAAAATATTGAAAATATCTATCCACTTTCACCTATCCAGCAGGGTATGCTCTTTCATACCCTTTCCGCACCAGAATCAGGGGTTTATTTTGTTCAAAGTTGTTATACGTTTACTAAAACTATTGACATTCCAGCTTTTAAACAAGCTTGGCAACAAATCATAAATCAGCATCCAATTTTACGCACGTCTTTTTACTGGAAGCAGCACAAAGAGCCGTTTCAGGTAGTGCATAGATTTGTGGAGTTACCTTGGCAAGAATATGACTGGCAATCCTTGTCAGTTGTTGAGCAGCAAGAAAGCCTAGAAGTCTTCTTGCAAGCAGACCGCCAGAAAGGGTTTGATATTTCTCAGCCACCCCTGATGCGCTTGATTTTAATTCAGCTAGCCCAAGAGACTTACCATTTTATTTGGAGTAGCCACCATTTGCTTTTAGATGGGTGGTCTACAGCTTTAGTGCTTCAGCAAGTTTTTCAGACTTACGAATCACTTTGTCAAGGGCAAGTTTTACCATTACCACGTTCTCGTCCTTATGCAGATTACATTGCTTGGCTGCAACAGCAGAATTTAGATCGAGCTGAAGCATTTTGGCGTAAGGTTCTGAAGGGTTTTACTGCACCCACTCAGTTGAGAATCGGTAGTTTGTCAAATTCAGCTACAGGATCTGGGGAAGAATCAATCAAGCTATCACCAGTAACAACAGTCGCCCTGCAAACATTAGCGCGACAGCACAAGTTGACCTTAAATACTGTTTTACAGGGAGCTTGGGCTATCCTCCTGAGCCGCTATAGCGGTGAAGAAGATGTTGTTTTTGGAGCAACTTCTGCTGGTCGTCCACCTGCATTAGTCGGTTCGGAATCAATGGTGGGGCTGTTTATTAACACTTTACCAGTGCGGGTACAGGTTTCTGGGAATGAGTTGCTGATTCCTTGGCTGCAAAAACTCCAGGCGCAACAATTAGAGGCGCAACAATATGAATATAGCCCTTTAGTACAAGTACAGGGATGGAGTGAAGTTCGTAGAGATTTGCCCCTGTTTGAGAGTATTTTTGTATTTGAAAACTATCCTGTAGACGCTTCGTTAAAAGAATGGGCTACAGAAATGCAGATCCATAATATTCGGTCTGTAGAATCGACAAACTATCCCATCACGTTTTCAGTTGGGGTAAGTACAGAGTTATCGTTAAAGATTTTATATGATTGCAGCAGGTTTGATGTAGCCACCATCAGAGCGATATTAGTCCATCTAAAAACTTTACTGGAGGGTATAGTTGTAAATCCTAGTCGATCGCTCTTTTCACTACCTTTGTTAACAAAAACTGAGCAAAATCAACTTTTAGAATGGAATACCATCACAACTGAGTACCCGCAGGATAAGTGCATTCATCAATTATTTGAGGAACAGGTAGAAAAAACACCAGATGCTGTAGCTGTAGTTTTTGAAGAGCAACATCTCACCTATCGAGAACTAAATCAGCGAGCCAATCAACTAGCACATTACTTGCAAAAATTGGGTATTGAGTCAGAGGCATTAGTGGGAATTTGTGTCGAGCGTTCTTTAGAAATGGTAATTGGCATTTTAGGGATTCTTAAAGCTGGTGGTGCTTATATCCCTCTCGACCCAAGCTACCCCCAACAGCGTTTAGCTTTCATGCTAGAAAACTCCCAAATTCAGGTTTTATTATCCCAGCAGAACTTAGTCGCACAACTAGGGGATTATGCAGCCAAAGTCATCTGTTTAGATACCGATTGGGAAAAAATTGCTCAAGAAAGCCAAGAAAACCCATTAACTGATGTCAGCAGCCATAACTTAGCTTATGTAATTTACACCTCTGGTTCCACTGGTATACCCAAAGGTGTGTTAATTCAGCATTCCAATGTAGTAAGACTGTTAGCAGCTACTCAAGCTTGGTTTGAATTTAATAGTAATGATGTGTGGACTTTATTCCATTCCTACGCATTTGATTTCTCAGTTTGGGAAATTTGGGGTGCGCTGCTTTATGGCGGACGGTTAGTGGTTGTGCCTTATTGGGTCAGTCGCTCTCCAGAAGAGTTTTATAAATTACTCTCCACTCAAGGGGTAACGGTTCTCAACCAAACGCCTTCCGCCTTTTACCAACTGATTCAAGCCGATGCTGTTTTGCAGCAGCACTCATTGAATCTACGGTTTGTTATTTTTGGTGGCGAAGCCTTAGTACTGCAAAGCCTAAAACCCTGGTTTGAGCGACATGGCGATCGCTCACCGCAGCTCGTTAATATGTACGGCATTACCGAAACCACCGTTCACGTCACTTATCGTCGGTTAACCCAAGAAGATGTGATGCAGTCTTTAGGTAGCGTAATTGGTCGTCCGATCCCAGATTTACAGGTGTACCTACTCGACCAAAACCAGCAACTTTTACCTATTGGCGTAGCCGGTGAAATGTATGTTGGTGGTGCTGGAATAGCGCGGGGTTATCTGAACCAACCAGAACTAACTACACAAAGATTTATCTCCAACCCCTTTAGCCGCAAACCAGATGCACGTCTTTACAAAACAGGTGATTTAGCTCGTTATTTACCAAGTGGGGAACTAGAGTACATTGGTCGGATTGATAACCAAGTTAAAATTCGGGGCTTCCGCATTGAACTAGGAGAAATTGAAGCTGCTATCAACCAACACCCATCTGTATCTACGAGTGTGGTTGTCATGCGCCAAGATGAATCCGCAAATCAAATAGTAGCTTATATAACTCTATATCCAGAGCAAATAGTAACAATTGCTCAACTGCGCCGCTTCTTAGAGTCAAAGCTGCCAAACTATATGGTGCCAACAGCTATTGTAGTATTAGAAGCGTTACCTTTGACACCCAATGGTAAAATAGACAGACGAGCATTGCCAGCACCTAACCTAACACAGCTAACATCTGAATCTAATTTTGTAGCTCCTGCCACACCAGTAGAAGAAATGCTCGCTGGAGTTTGGGCGAAGGTACTGGGTTTAGAAAAGGTAGGTGTAAACGATAACTTCTTTGATTTGGGCGGACATTCCCTTCTAGCAACTCGTGTTATATCCCAGATCCGGCAAGTATTTGAGGTAGAGATACCAATACGTCGCTTGTTTGAATTGCCAACACTAAGCGAGTTAGCTAAAGAAATTCAAACAGCAATTAACGCCGACAAAAGATTAGAGTTACCACCGATCGAGCGCATTGAGCGATCGCCAGAATTACCCTTATCCTTTGCCCAACAGCGATTATGGTTTCTTAGCCAGTTAGAGCCGGATAGCCCTTTTTACAATATTCCTGCTGCTGTGCGCCTAGAAGGACAGTTAAATCTCGCAGCACTAGAACAGAGTTTTAATGAAATTCTCCGCCGTCACGAAGTTTTGCGAACCAATTTTCGGACAGTCGAAGGGCAAGCCATAGCAGTCGTTTCACCGACAACACCAGGGTTATTATCAGTAATTGACCTGAGCGAATTACCGCCAGATCGACGAGAAACCAAGGTCAGACAACTAGCCCTAGCAGAGGCGCAGCAGCCGTTTAACCTAGAGGCTGACACTCTGCTACGAGTGAAATTACTCCGCTTGAGCGAACAGGAATACGTCACACTATTGACCATGCATCACATTGTCTCTGATGGTTGGTCAATAGATGTGCTAGTGCGTGAGGTAGCAATACTTTATCAAGCTTTTTGTGAGGGGCAACCTTCGCCTTTACCCGAACTCGAAATTCAGTATGCAGACTTCACAGCTTGGCAGAAACAATGGCTTGAGGGAGAAGTACTAGAATCCCAGCTTGCTTACTGGCTAAAACAGCTAGATGGTGCGCCAGCCGTACTAGAGTTAGCAACTGACTATCCGCGACCGACTATTCAATCCTCCCGTGGTGCAAAATATTCTTTCTGTTTGTCTCCTGAGCAATCTCTGGCGTTAAAATCTTTGAGCCAGCAACAGGGAAGCACTTTGTTCATGACCTTACTGACAGCTTTTAAGACACTGCTACACCGCTACACCGGAAGCAATGATATTGTCATAGGTTCTCCCATCGCTAATCGTAACCACAGCCAGATAGAAGGTTTAATTGGTTTCTTTGCCAATACCCTGGTGTTGCGGACTAATCTTGAAGGCAATCCCAGTTTTCAAGAGTTGCTGCATCGGGTTAAAGAAGTAGCTTTAGGAGCTTATACCCACCAAGATACGCCTTTTGAACTGCTAGTGGAAAAAATACAGCCACAGCGAGACTTAAGCCATACACCCCTATTCCAGGTGATGTTTGTGCTTCAAAATGCACAAAACTCAGAGGTAGAGTTACCTGGTTTGACTTTAAGTACTCTCGAAAGTGACAGCGGTACTGCGAAGTTCGATTTGACACTAAACATGAGAGAGACAGAGGAGGGACTAGTAGGAACTATAGAGTACAGTATCGATTTATTTGAGCCGCAAACTATACAAAGGATGGCAGGGCATTTACAGATGTTACTAGGTGGTATCATTGCTAATCCAGAACAACAGCTTTCTGAATTACCCCTGTTAACAGCAGATGAGCAACACCAATTATTAGTAGGCTGGAATCAAACTCAGGTTGAATATCCCCAAGACAAGTGCATCCATCAACTATTTGAAGCACAGGTAGAACGCACGCCGGATGCAGTTGCAGTAGTATTTGAACATGAGCAACTTACCTATCACCAACTAAATCAGCGAGCTAACCAAGTAGCACATTACTTGCAAAAACTGGGAGTTGGGACAGAGGTACTGGTGGGGATTTGTGTAGAGCGTTCCATAGAAACGATCGTCGGGCTATTGGGAATTCTCAAGGCAGGCGGGGCATATCTACCACTAGATCCAAATTACCCTCAAGAGCGTTTAGCTTTCATGCTCCAAGATGCTCAAGTAAAAATACTACTGACTCAAGCACATCTATTAGAGACATTACCTCCTCATCAAGCCAAAACAATTTGTATTGATAGAGACTGGCAAATTATCAAGAATGAAAGCAGAGAAAATATTAATACTCTAGTTTCATCAATTAATAATGCCTACATTCTTTATACATCTGGCTCAACTGGTCAACCAAAAGCAGTGGTCATCGATCGTCAAAACGTTATTGGCTTAATATATTGGGCGAAAGAAATATTTAGCTACCAAGACCTATCTGGTGTTTTAGCATCAACCTCTATCTGTTTTGATTTATCAGTATTTGAAATATTTGTGCCTCTAAGTTGGGGTGGGAAAGTAATTGTTACAGAAAATCTGTTGCATTTGCACTCTTCAGTTGCTGCTCAAGAAGTAACTTTAATTAATACTGTTCCATCCGCGATCGCTGAATTACTTAGAATTGATGGTATACTCGCTTGTGTACGTACCATTAATTTAGCAGGTGAAGCTTTGCCTCAAAAAGTGGTGCAACAGTTGTATCAAAAAACTTCTGTACAAAACGTCTTTAATCTTTATGGTCCTACGGAAGATACGACCTATTCTACATTTTCTCTTGTTAACGCAGAAGATGATTTAATTACTATTGGTCGCCCAATTGCTAACACCCAAATTTATATATTGGATAGTCAGTTAAAACTATCACCAATTGGTATACCTGGTGAAGTATACATTTTTAGTACTGGTCTTGCACGAGGCTATCTTAACCGCCCAACGCTAACAGCAGAAAAATTCATTCCCAACCCATTTAGTCATAAACCAGGTGCGCGTCTGTACAAAACTGGCGACTTAGCCCGTTACCTACCTAACGGTAATATAGAGTTCCTTGGACGTATTGACCACCAAGTTAAAATTCGCGGATTCCGAATTGAACTAGGAGAAATTGAAGCGGTACTTAGCCAACATCCAGCAGTACAAGCATCTGTGGTTATTGCTGAAGAACAGCGAATAGTTGCTTATTGGGTGGCGAAACAACAACCTGCACCTGCAATTAGTGAATTGCGCCACTTTCTCGGTCAGAATTTGCCCCAGTATATGATTCCGGCTACATTTGTGCAGTTACCAGCTTTACCACTGACACCAAATGGCAAAGTAGATAGAAAAGCATTGCCAGCACCAGATGACGTTAGACCAGAATTAGATAAACAGTTTATAGCTCCGCGTACCCCGATAGAAGCTAAACTAGCTCAAATCTGGGCAGAAGTTCTGCGTGTAGAACAAGTGGGGATTGAAGACAACTTCTTTGAACTAGGTGGAGATTCAATTTTAACTATTCAGATAGTTGCTAAAGCTAACCAAGCAGGTTTAAGGCTGACTGCAAAACAGTTATTTCAGTACCAAAATATCGCTGAATTAGCTACCGTCTGTCTGACTACTGACGAGACTACTCAAGCCGAGCAAGGGATTGTTACAGGTTTAGTACCTCTGACACCCATCCAGCAATGGTTTTTCCATCAAAATTTACCAGAGTTACACCATTACAACCAAGCTGTTTTATTAGAAATTCAACCAGCGATCGCTCCAGATGTGTTAAGGCAGAGTATACAGCATTTATACATCCACCACGATGCTCTGCGGCTACGGTTTGAGCAACCTAATTCTGGCTGGGAGCAGGTAATAGCACCACCTGAAAAAGAAGTAACGTTGGCACGATTCGATTTTTCTACACTATCAGCAGCAGAACAACAGCCAGCTATCGAAGCAGCGGCTACCAAATTACAGGCAAGTTTCGATTTGTCCAGTGGAGTTTTAATTCAAGTAGCGTTGTTTGATTTGGGTAGTCATCAGCCAAGCCGTTTATTGATTATCATCCATCACTTAGCTGTAGATGGGGTTTCTTGGCGAATTTTGCTGGAGGACTTACAAACAGTTTATGAGCAGCTAAGTCAAGGCAAAACTGTTAAGTTACCAGCGAAAACTACTTCCTTTAAACAGTGGTCATACGATCTACAGGAGTATGCCAAATCAGAAGCCTTAGCGCAAGAACAGCATTACTGGTTAGCTTTGTCTCAAAAAGAAATTTTCGCTCTGCCAGTAGATGATCTCAATGGAGAAAACACAGAAGCTTCTAAAGAGATCGTATCAATAGAGCTAAATGCCGAAGAAACTCAAGCACTCTTAAAAGAAGTGCCACAAGCTTATAACACTCAAATTAATGATGTGTTGCTCACGGCACTGGGGCAAACTTTTGCTAGTTGGACTGGGAATCAATCTCTATTAGTAGAGTTAGAAGGTCACGGACGGGAAGAAATTTTCGACAATGTAGATTTATCTCGTACCGTCGGCTGGTTTACAAGTATCTTTCCAGTCCACATCAATTTAGAAGCAGCTTTAGATCCAGGGACAGCTTTAAAGATAGTCAAAGAAGAACTGCGGAGTATTCCCAATCGAGGTATTGGTTATGGTGTACTGCGCTATTTAAGTCGCGATCGACAAATAACAGAATCGCTCAATAGTACCTCCAAAGCTGAAGTGCTTTTTAATTACTTGGGTCAGTTTGACCAGACTTTTTCTCAGTCTTCTTCGTTTAAGTTTGCTCGAGAATCTAGCGGATTAGCTCTGAGCCAGCACGGTCAAAGGAGCTATCTATTAGAAATCAACGCTTTAATAACTAACAGCAAGCTAAGAGTGAATTGGGCTTATAGCAAAAATATTCATCGTCAAACTACAGTCAAGTTTATAGCCGAAAAGTTTAAAGAAGTGCTGTGTGAACTCATTGCTCATTGTCTATCTCCAGAAGCTGGAGGTTATACTCCTTCAGATTTTCCTGATGTAATGCTTGATGAAAATCAATTAGAAAAAGTTCTTGCACAAATGGGTTTGGATTAGGAGGAAAATGCAATGAATAAGAAAAATATTGAAGCTATTTATCCATTGTCTCCAACTCAGCAAGGGATGTTGTTTGAGACATTATTTGCTCCCAATTCAGGTATTCATCTTGAGCAATCTACTTTCACCTTACAGGGAGAGGTAAATGTGTCGGCTTGTGAGCAAGCTTGGCAGAGGATTATTGCACGGCACTCAGTTTTAAGAACAGGCTTTGTCTGGAAAGAGCAAGAGCAGCCACTTCAGGTAGTTTTGCGACAAGTAGCAGTCCCATTGGAGCAGCAAGACTGGCGAGAATATTCTTTGCTAGAACAACAAGCACAATTGCAAGCTTATCTTCAGAGCAATCGCGATCGCGGTTTCAATTTATTTCAACCACCTCTGATGCATTTGGCACTTTTCCAAACTGGCGATCGTACTTATCAATTAGTTTGGACTTCTCATCATATTCTCATGGATGGCTGGTGTAACCCTTTATTATTTCAGGAATTCTTATCTTTTTACCAAGCTTTAAGCCAAGGTCAAGATTTACACCTTAAACCAGTTCGCCCTTACAAAGATTATATTGCCTGGCTCAAGCAACAAGATGAATTACAAGTTCAAGAATTTTGGCAAAAAAACTTAAAAAATTTTACAAAAACCACTCCATTAGGAATAACAGCAGAACCCTTAACTAATAGTGCTAATAAAGCAAAATATGATGAGCAAAAAATATATTTAGATGCCACAAGTACAACAGTTATCAAATCTTTAGTAAAATCTCATCGCCTAACATTGAACACTCTAGTTCAAGGAATTTGGGCATTACTTCTTTGCCGCTATAGTAATAAAGATGATGTAGTTTTTGGGATTACAGTCTCCGGTCGTCCAGCAAATTTACCAGGAATCGAATCAGCCATCGGGCTTTTTATTAATACTTTGCCTTTAAGAGTAAAAATCGATCCGCAAGAAAAGTTATGGTACTGGTTCAACAATATCCAAAATTTTAATCTTGAGTTACGACAATACGAACACAGCAATGCAGGGCAAGTTCATCAATGCAGTGAATTACCGGGACATTTACCTCTTTATGAAAGTCTCTTAGTTTTCGAGAACTATCCTGTAGATATAAATGCATTACAGTCTGCTGAGCTAAAAATTAACATATCTGATTCGCGTTCCATTGGCGCACAAACTAAATATGCTCTCACCCTCATAGCATCTGTTGAATCAGAACTCCATTTGAAATGCGTTTACGATCGACGTCGTTTTGATAGTGCTGATGTAGGGCAGATTTTAGAACATTTTTTAACTCTATTAAACAGGATTGTTTCTAATCCAGAAGCAACACTGCAAACACTTTTAGCGCAAATTCCTCTGGCGCAAATTCCAAGAGTTAGACCTTTACAAAAATCTGCACCAGTTACAGAAAACCAAGTTGTACAAACTCAACGCACTCCTGTAGAAGAGGTACTAGCAGGAATATGGACAGAAATTCTTGGAAGAGAATGTATAGGCAATCATGATAATTTTTTTGATTTAGGCGGACATTCACTGTTAGCAACTCAGGTAATATCTCGCCTTCGGGACGCTTTTGGGGTAGAGATACCGCTAAGTTATTTGTTTGAGTCGCCAACCATAGCAGAATGCGCCCAGAGAATAGAAACGAAAATCAGAACTGGGGAAAAGTTGGAGACTTTGCCAATAAAACCTGTTAGCAGGAGTAAAAACTTACCCTTATCTTTTGCTCAACAACGACTCTGGTTGCTCGATCAATTAGACCCAGGAAATCATACTTATAATATTCCTACGGCTGTGCGCTTAACTGGGTCACTCAACATCACAGCTTTAGAGCAAAGTCTGAAAGCAGTCGTCAGCCGTCACGAAACCTTACGCACAGTTTTTACTACAGTTGAAGGGCAACCAGTTCAGAAAATTCAACCGATTACAGAGATTACTATAGCGAGAGTAGACCTAAGAGGAAATGAGCGATCGCCTCAACAACGAGAAACGGAAGCAACGCACATTGCACTTGCAGAAGCACAAAGTCCTTTCAACCTAGCCCAAGGACCACTACTACGAGCCACATTACTACAGCTAGACGAAGCAGAGTATGTTTTACTGCTGACAATGCACCACATTATCTCCGACCTGTGGTCAATGACGATACTCATTCGGGAACTAGCAGACTTTTACGCAGCTTTTAGCCAAGGGAAATCGCTGACACTCCCTGACTTGCCAATTCAGTATGCAGATTTTTCTGTATGGCAGAGAGAATGGTTGCGCTTAAAGGTACTAGAAACCCAACTAAACTACTGGAAACAGCAACTCAAAGACGCACCTATAAAGCTAGAGTTACCCATAGACAGACCTCGACCTTTGCAGCCAACTTATACTGGCACAACCCAATCATTCCAACTATCCAAAGACCTCAGCGATGCACTGAAATTACTTAGCAGGCGGGAGGATGTTACTCTCTCTATGACCATGCTAGCTGCATATAACACCTTGCTCTACTACTACACTAAGCAAGAAGATATCCTTGTAGGTTCAGCTATTGCCAATCGCAACCGCAGCGAAATTGAAGGATTAATAGGCTTTTTTGTCAATAGTTTAGTTCTGCGAACAGACCTTTCAGTAAACCCTAGTTTTAGCCAATTGCTCCATCGGACACGTGAAGTAACTTTAGGAGCTTATGCTCATCAGGATTTGCCTTTTGAAAGGTTAGTTGGAGAATTGCAGCTAGAGCGCGACCTAAATTATAATCCCCTATTTCAAGTGTGGTTTGCTTTCCAGAATGTAGCCACAGCAGATATTCAAAAACTCACTGTGTCTTTACCAGATCTCACCCTTAGCCCATTCGATACCAACAAGCAGAGAGTTCCTTTTGATTTAGGGTTATTACTTTCTGAGCAAGCAGAAGGTATTAATGGTTGCTTTGAATATAAAACTGATTTATTTGAATCCAGCACTATAGTCCGCATGGCAGAACAGTTAGAAACACTTCTACAATGTGCGATCGCACAACCAGATATTCAACTATCCCAGTTAGTAGAAAAACTTAAAGAATCTGACTATCAAAAACAACTCAATCAAGAAAAAGAGTATAAAAACACAGTTCGTCAGAAGTTAATGAATATTAAACAAAAATCTAACATTAGCAGTAAATTATAACCCTATTTCCTTGGCATAAATATAATTTTTGGTTTTAAATTATGATGCAACCCCAAATTCTTGAAGGTGTCCGCATTTCCCCACTCCAGAAACATCTGTGGTTGTTACAGCACGCAGATAAGCAAACACCATTTCGCGCCCAAGTAGCAGTTTTAATTGAAGGCAAGCTAGACAGAGATAATCTGAACTTAGCCTTAAAAAATGTTGTTAATAAACATGAGATACTTAGGACTAAATTTAAATGCTTGCCGGGGATGAAAATTCCTGTTCAAGTAATCAATGATAGTGACATTAATTGGGAAGATGAATACGATCTAACTGGCTGGGAAACTCAGCAACAAGAAGCTAAAGTTGATGAAATTTTTCAGGATATGCTTCAGTTGCCTTTTGATTATGAAAAAGGGCAAAATTTGCGGATCGCCTTCATAACTTTATCGGCGCTAAAATATATATTGCTTTTAAGTTTACCCGCTTTGTGCGCGGATTCTGGAACTCTGAACAACCTGGTGCGAGAAATCAGCATTTCCTACGCAGCTTGTTTTCACCAGGAATTATCTGACGAAATTTTACAGTATGCTGATATTGCTGAATGGCAAAATGAATTACTTGAATCAGAAGATACAGAAACAGGTAGAGAATATTGGCGTAAACAGGATATTGCTCATCTTCTGAATTTAAGTTTGCCATTAGAGAATCAATCGCAAGCCAATCGAGGGTTTAAACCTCAAGTTGTCGGCTTGCAGATAAATCATGATTTAAATCAAAAAATTAAAATTTTAGCCGAGAAATATAATGCTTCTGTTTCCGTATTCTTATTAGCTTGTTGGCAAGTGTTGCTCATGCGCTTGACTGGACAATCGGAAATAGTTATCGGTACTGCTACTAATGGTCGTAATTACGAAGAATTAGGAACAGCGTTAGGATTATTTGCTAAATATTTACCGTTACATACTCATTTAACATCAATTAATTCTTTTAGTGAAGTTCTACAGCAAACTCAAGAAGGCTTCCAAGAAATTTCTGAATGGCAGGATAGTTTTAATTGGGAGCAAATTAAACAAAATAATAAAGATATAACAGAATCATGTTTACCATTTTGTTTTGATTTTGAATCACAAAATGAGAAATATATTGCTGCTCCTGCCAATATTTGCTTTTCAATTTACAAGCAGTATACCTGTATTGACAGATTTAAAATTAAATGTTGCTGTCTAGAAAGCAACAATTATTTGAATTTAGAATTTCATTACGATACTAACTTATTTAGCGCCGAAAATATCAATCGCTTGGCAGGCGAATTTGAGACTTTATTGCACAGTGTCTTAAAAAATCCGTTATCTGCAATTAGTGCGTTAGAGATATTACCGCCAAACGAGCTACATCAACTGCTAGTTGATTTTAATACTACTCAAGCTGAGTATCCCAAAAATAAGTGCATTCACCAATTATTTGAGGAGCAGGTAGAAAAAACACCAGATGCAGTAGCGGTAGTGTTTGAAAATAAACAACTCACTTATAGTGAACTCAACATTCGTGCTAACCAACTAGCTCATTACTTACAGCAATTAGGAGTTAAGCTAGAAGTACCTGTGGGGATTTGTGTAGAACGATCCTTAGAAATGGTCATTGGCTTATTAGGTATCCTCAAAGCAGGTGGAGCATATCTACCGATTGAGCCAACCTATCCCCTAGAACGTCAAGCATTTATCTTAAAAGATGCTCAAACACCTGTACTACTAACTCAACAACATTTAGCAGCAAACCTACCAACTTCTGCAACTCAAGTAATTTACTTAGATACTGATTGGCAAATCATTAACCAACAGTCAACAAATAACCCAGTCAGTGATATTACAACTCTGAATCTAGCTTACATCATCTACACTTCCGGTTCGACTGGTAAACCCAAAGGGACATTAATTCACCATCAAGGATTAGTTAATTACCTCAGTTGGTGTAGCCAAGCTTATGGTGTGGAGCAAGGTACAGGAACAATAATTCACTCTCCTTTAGGATTTGACCTAACGATTACCAGCCTTTTCTCTCCTTTACTGGTGGGGAATCAGGTAGAAATTCTTTCACCAGACGAAGGTATTGAAACTCTAGCTAATGCTTTACGCGATCGCTCTAACTTAAGCTTGGTGAAAATTACACCGGCTCACTTGAAGTTACTATGTCAGATTTTATCACCGCAATCAGCCGCAGGTCGCACTAGAGCCTTCATCATTGGTGGTGAGAATTTGTTGGCTGAAGATATTGCTTTTTGGCGCGAGTTTGCACCAGAGACAATGTTGGTAAATGAATACGGTCCGACAGAAACAGTTGTCGGTTGCTGCATTTACAAAGTACCACCAGGAGAAAATCTTTCAACTTCAGTCGCTATTGGTGAGCCTATTGCTAACACCCAGTTATATGTTCTTGACCAACACTGTCAACCTGTACCGATTGGTGTAGTGGGTGACTTACACATTGGTGGCTTAGGATTAGCTAGAGGTTATCTCAATCAGCCGCAATTGACAGCACAAAAGTTCATTCCCAACCCATTTTCTCAAACACCAGGAGAGAGGCTGTATAAAACAGGTGATTTGGCGCGTTACCGAGCAGATGGGGTTCTGGAATATCTGGGACGCATTGATGACCAGGTAAAAATTCGCGGTTTCCGCATTGAATTAGCAGAGATTCAGTCTGTAATTTTAGAGTATTCAGGGGTAAAGGAAGCCGTAGTCATAGCACGGGAGGATGTTCCAGGTAACAAACGTTTAGCTGCATACATTGTTTGGAATGCAGAATCACCCAGTTCTATCGACGTTATGCAAAGCTTTTTGCAAGAAAAGCTGCCTGATTATATGGTTCCCTCAGTTTTTGTGCCATTGAAGGAATTGCCTTTGACAAATAACGGCAAAGTAAATACAAAAGCATTGCCAGCACCAGAACAAGTTAGAGCCGCATCAGGTACTTTTGTACCACCTACTACACCGACTGAAAAATTATTAGCAGACATTTGGACTCAAGTTTTGCGTGTGGAACGCTTAGGTATCCACGATAACTTCTTTGAGTTGGGCGGAGATTCCATCTTGAGTATCCAAATTATTGCTAAAGCTAATCAAGCTGGTTTGCAACTGATTCCTAAGCAGATGTTCGACCATCAAACAATTGCAAAATTAGCAGCAGTGGCGGGTACGGTTCGCACTATCCAAGCAGAGCAGGGATTAGTCAAAGGGGATGTATTTCTCACCCCGATTCAACATTGGTTTTTTGAGCAAAATCAGCCTGAGCCACATCACTACAATCAGGCAATTTTGCTAGAAATGCGACAAAATCTCGACAGGGAGATTTTACAGCAGGTCATGCAGCAGTTAATATTGCATCATGATTCACTTCGCCTACGTTTTGTCAAGGAATCTGGATGGAAGCAAGCGATCGCTACTCCCACAGATATTGTGCCAGCGATCCGCTATGATTTTTCTACATTGTCACAGCAAGAACAACAAAAGGCGATCGCCTCCACAGCTACAAAATTACAAGCTAGTTTTAATCTCTCTGTGAGTCCCTTAGTACAAGAGGCTATTTTTGACCGTGGTACAAATCAGCCCAGCTACTTACTACTAATCATTCACCATTTAGCTGTTGACGGTGTTTCTTGGCGCATTCTCCTAGAGGATTTCCAAACTGTTTACGCCCAAATACAAGCGGGTGAGGCAATTAAATTACCAGCTAAAACAACTTCGTTCCAGCAGTGGGCGCAAAAGCTAAAAAACTACGTACAATCAGTCGAACTTCAAAAAGAACTAGACTACTGGTGTTCAGAATCCCGCCGTCAAATTGCTCCCATCCCAGTAGATTTCCCCAGAGGCGAGAACACACAGGCTTCGGCTCGTACTATATCTGTTTCCCTGAGTGTAGCAGATACGCAAGCTTTGTTGCAAAAAGTACCAGCTGCTTATCAAACCCAAATTAACGATGTATTACTAACAGCATTGGTACAAACTTTTGCTGAGTGGATGGGAGAGCCAACACTGCTATTAGATTTAGAAGGACATGGGCGGGAAGAAATATTTGATGATGTGGATTTGTCAAGGACTGTGGGCTGGTTTACGACCATTTTCCCAGTACTATTAAAATTGCCAGCAACTGCTGACCTAGCCACGACGGTTAAAACTATCAAGGAGCAGTTACGCGAGATTCCCAATCGCGGTATCGGTTATGGTGTACTGCGTTATCTGAGTAGCGACGCAATAGCAGAAAAACTGCAAACTCTACCGCAAGCTGAGGTGCTGTTCAACTATTTGGGACAATCCGACCAAGTCCTTTTTGAATCATCGCCCTTTAGTCTAGCAGACGCAGATATTGGCGCTGCACGCAGTCCCAGGGGAAGCCGTTGTCATTTATTAGATATCAACGCGATTGTAGTTGCAGAGCAATTACAAATCAGTTGGACTTACAGCAATGCGATTCATCGCCAAAGGACGGTTGAAAATCTAGCCCAGAATTTTATCAAAGCATTGCGTTCAGCTACGCTGGGCGGAACGCCATCGCTAATTCACCAAGAATCTGAAAATAACTCGCTTCGTGCAGATTTATCAGACTTTCAGTGGAGCGAAACTGACCTCGAAAACATCATTGCAGCAATTGGAGACGTTTGAAATGGGTATGCAAAATGTAGAGGATTTCTATCCTCTTTCACCAATGCAGCAGGGATTACTTTTTCATACCCTATCTGCACCAGATACAGGAGTTTATTTTAATCAATTAGTATGTACCCTTTCTGGTCAACTGAATATTCCTGTATTTGAAAGAGTTTGGCAGCAGGTAATTGAGCGTCATCCAATTTTGCGGACTTGTTTTTGCTGGGAAGGTATAAAAGAACCTGTACAAGTAGTGCTGCGTCAGGTGCAACTGCCTTTAAAGTATTACAACTGGCAAGACCTTTCATCTACTGAGCAGCAAGAAAAGTTAGCAGCTTTTTTAGAGAGCGATCGCACTTTAGGGATCGATCTCACCCAAGCGCCGTCGATCCGTTTGGCGTTAATTCAACTGAGCGAAAACACTTACCAATTCGTCTGGAACACCCATCATCTAATTACCGATGGTTGGTCTACATCATTGTTGCTGGAGGAAGTTTTTAAATTTTATACTGCCTTTTGTCAAGGTAAAGAATTACAGTTAGAGCCTCCCCGTCCTTACCGAGATTACATCAAATGGCTACATAAACAGGATTTAACAAAGGCTGAGACTTTTTGGCGACAGACGTTGAGTGGTTTTTCTGCTCCTACTAACCTACGTATTGAAAAATCACACAGTAGCACTCATAGCCAAATAAAAAATCATGCAGCCCAACAAATCAAACTGTCAGCCAGCCAAACCGCAGCGATGCGATCGCTCGTTCGTCAGCAGCAAATTACCCTCAATACTTTAGTACAAGGTGCTTGGACTTGGCTTTTGAGCTATTACAGTGGTGAGACAGACGTAGTTTTTGGTGTCACCGTCTCTGGTCGTCCGGTAACGCTGGTGGGTGCAGAATCTATGGTGGGATTGTTCATTAACAGCTTACCTCTGAGGGTGCAGGTAGCAGCAAATACTTCTGTTGTAGCTTTCCTCAAGCATATCCAGGCTCAACAAGCAGAAATTTCTCAGTATGAATACAGCCCCTTAGTACAGGTGCAGGGGTGGAGTGAAGTACCACGGGGAATGACTTTATTTGATAGCATTTTGGTATTTGAAAATTACCCGGTGGACACTTCAAAACGGCAAATTGATAATCTAGAAATTTTGAATGTTGTTACCGATGAACGGACAAACTATCCTTTAACGGTGACAGTCGTACCTAGCCAAGAGTTGTCATTAGAAATTGCTTACAATCGCGATCGCTTTGATGATGATGCGATTACTCGAATGCTAGGGCATTTGGACAACTTGCTAGCAGGTATAGTTGCAAATCCCCAGCAGCGCCTGTCAGACTTGCCTTTGTTGGCAGAAGCAGAAAAGCAAACTTTATTAGTTGAGTGGAATAATACTCAAATAGAGTATCCGCAAGACTTGTGCATTCATCAATTATTTGAAGCACAGGTAGAAAAAACACCTAATGCAGTAGCAGTAGTACACGAGAATCAACATTTAACTTACCAACAGCTCAATCAAAAAGCTAATCAACTCGCTCATTACCTACGAAAACATGGAGTAGCGCCAGAGGTATTAGTGGGGATTTGTGTAGAGCGTTCCCTAGAAATGATAGTAGGATTATTGGCAATTCTCAAAGCAGGCGGGGCCTATCTCCCACTAGATCCAGCATATCCGCAAGAAAGGTTAGCGTATATGTTAGCTGATGCTCAAGTGTCAGTGTTGCTTACCCAGGAATCTTTGTCAGCAAATCTAGATACCTCAGCCAAAGTTATATGTATAGATAACGCAGAGTTAATCATACAACAACCGCAAACTAATCTTATCAATCAAAGCCAACTTGACAATTTAGCATATGTAATCTATACATCTGGTTCAACAGGCAAACCCAAAGGGGTGATGATTGAACAAGGGTCTTTAGTTAACTACACCCAAGCAGCAATCACGGAATATGAAATAAATTCTAGCGATCGCATTCTTCAATTTGCTTCCATTAGCTTTGATGCAGCCGCCGAAGAAATTTTTCCTTGTTTAGTACAGGGAGCAACCTTGGTACTGCAAACTGATGAAATGTTAACTTCAATTCCTTACTTTTTAGAAAAATGCCAACACCAATCGCTGACTATATTAGATTTACCCACCGCTTTTTGGCAGCAATTAACTTCTGAGTTATATGCGTTCAAATTAACTTTACCGTTATCTGTAAGATTAGTGATTATCGGTGGTGAAAAAGCATTAACTGATAAAGTATTAATTTGGCAAAAATGTGTAGATAAAAGAATTAGACTAGTCAATAGCTACGGTCCTACTGAAACCACAGTAGTAGCTACAACTTGTGATTTATCAGAGCAAACTTTTACCCAAGAAATACCTATTGGCAAAGCTATTTCTAATATTCAAACTTATATTTTAGATTGCTATCTGCAACCAGTTCCTATTGGTATTCCCGGAGAATTGTATATTGGTGGTCAAGGTGTAGCACGAGGTTATCTCAATCAACCTGAATTAACGGCTGAGAAATTCATTCCCAACCCTTTTAACAAAGCAGGAGACAAAAAGTTATACAAAACAGGAGACTTAGTACGCTATCGCAGTGATAGTAATATCGAAATCATTGGTCGCGTAGACCATCAAGTAAAAATTCGTGGTTTCCGTATCGAACTAGGAGAAATAGAAGCCAAATTAATTCAGCATTTGATGGTGCAAGATAGTGTAGTTGTAGTTAGGGAAGATAACCCTGGTGATAAACGCCTAGTAGCATATATTGTTCCTAGCACTCAAAATTATGACTTAAAAAATCATAGCGAACTGATACCAGAATTACGACAATTACTCAAAGCAAGTCTACCAAATTATATGCTTCCTTCTGCTTTTGTACTATTGGAAAAACTACCACTTACACCCAATGGCAAAATAGACCGCAAAGCCCTACCTATAGCTGACCAGACTGATTCCAATATTGGAACAATCTATATAGCACCACGTACACCAGTTGAAGAACAACTAGCGAAAATTTGGGCTGATTTGCTCAAGGTTAAACAAGTTGGAATTGAAGATAACTTTTTTGACTTGGGAGGACATTCTTTACTACTAACACAGCTTGTTTTCCGAGTACGTCAAATATGGCAAATAGAATTACCTTTAAGCAGTTTGTGGGAAATGCCGACAATTGCTAGTTTAGCCCAAAGTATTGAAACGGCTGAAAACAGGGGTTATTCTACTGTCGCTATTACTTCCAAAAATCAAATTAATTGGCAAGCCGAAGCTGTCCTTAATTCTGCAATACGTCCTGAAGCACCAATTAAGTATCCAACTGAGCCTGCTAAAATTTTCTTAACTGGTGCCACAGGTTTTGTAGGATCGTTTTTACTTTATGAACTCTTACAACAAACTCATGCAGATATTTATTGCTTAGTACGTGCTGCTAACTTGGAAGAGGGTAAAAACAGAATTAAAAGTAGCCTCGAATCATATTTACTTTGGGATAATTCTTTCAGTTCTAGGATTATTGCAACTGTAGGTAATTTATCTGAGCCACTCTTGGGACTTTCTCAGCAGAAATTTCAAGAATTGGCGGAGTTAATTGATGTAATCTATCACAATGGGGCTTTGGTTCATCATGCTTCCCCATACGCCACACTCAAGGCAGCAAATGTATTAGGAACCCAGGAAGTTTTGAGACTAGCATCTCAAGGTAAAGTCAAACCTGTGCATTTTATGTCAACTGATGGGGTTTTTTCTGCTAAAGGTTATTCGGGTGTAAAAGTAGTACGAGAACAAGACAGCCTTGATGATTATCAAGTACCATCTGGTGGGTACACTCAGAGTAAATGGGTTGCCGAAAAGTTAGTCACCATTGCCCGCGATCGCGGTCTTCCTGTATGTATATATAGAATAGGACGTGTTTCTGGACACAGCCAAACCGGAGTATTCAATCAAAATGACTTTTTATATAGGTTAATCATCGGCTGTATCAAACTTGAGAAAGTGCCAGATGTCAATATGATTGAAGACATAGCACCTGTAGATTATGTAAGCAAAGCTATAGTCTATTTATCCAAACAAGAGCAATCTATTGGTAAAGCTTTTCATTTTGTAAATCCGCAACCTTTTCATTCCAATACACTCATCAAATTACTCCGTAGCGTTGGCTATTCACTGCAACAAGTTTCTGAGCAACAATGGCAAGCAGCTTTAATTAACATTGCGGAACACCATCCAGAACATCCATTATTTCCACTTGTACTATTGTTGAATGCGCCGAAAAATCATAACTCAATATTATTAAATTTCGATTGTCAAAATACAACCAAGGGGCTGGCTAATACTGGCATTACTTGCCCGCCAGTGGATGAGAAGTTACTCAATACTTACTTGTCATATCTGCTGAAAACAGGTTTTTTAGAAAATCCTAAGCAGAAATTATTAAACATTTAAATTTCCAATAATTCACCACATATTACTGCCATGCAATTAACCAATTCAGCATCTACAAGCAACTTAAATTTTCAACAACAGCTACTAGAAAATTTCATTGACCGTTACATCAATAAAACACAAACATCAAAGCAGTTAACCCAAGTCTATCGTTCTGTACTTGCCGATAGAAGAAATTCTATGGAATTTCACAAGGTATTCAAAGAAATGGTCTATCCCATTATTGGCAAACGTGCTTCTGGTTCTAAAATGTGGGATATTGATGGTAACGAATATCTAGACCTTGTGATGGGCTTTGGAGTCAATCTTTTTGGTCATAATCCATCTTTTATTAAAGAAGCCATACAAGAGCGATTAGAGCAAGGCATACATATTGGACCACAATCAGATTTAGCTGGTGAAGTTGCACAGTTATTCTGTGAACTCACAGGGATGGAACGTGTGACTTTTAGTAATACTGGCACAGAAGCTGTGATGACAGCAATACGCCTAGCACGCGCTACAACAGTCCGGCAAAAAATTGCCATGTTTGCAGGTTCTTATCATGGGCATTTTGATGGCACTTTAGTTAAAAGACAGAAAATAGACGACCAATTCATTGTAGTTCCACGTTTTCCTGGTGTCTTGCCGAACGTAGCTCAAGATATTTTAGTTTTGGATTATGGTGATTTCAAATCATTAGAAATAATTAAAGCTTATCAACATGAATTAGCTGCTGTTTTAGTCGAACCTATTCAAGATGAACGACCAGATATACAACCGCAAGATTTTCTTGTTCAATTGAGAGAAATCACTCAAAAATCTGGCATCGCTTTAATCTTTGATGAAATGCTTACCGGCTTCCGGATTCATTTAGGTGGAGCGCAAGCATGGTTTGGCATTGAAGCAGACATAGCAACTTATGGAAAAATTGTCGGTGGTGGCTTACCCATTGGAATTATCGCTGGCAAAGCAGCTTACATGGATAGAATAGACGGTGGGATGTGGAGCTATGGAGACGCATCTTTTCCTCAAGTAGAAACAACATTTTTTGCCGGAACTTACTGTAAACATCCCCTGGCTATGGCTGCTGCACGAGCAGTCCTTAAATATTTACAAAGCCAAGGTAATGCCCTTCAACAACAATTAAATGAACGTACTTCTCAGTTTGTAAAAAAACTGAATACTTATTTTCAAGAAGATGAAGTACCGATTCGCTTGGCAAACTGTGGTTCCATATTTACTTCTGTTCCCTTAGGAAATACTGTTGATTCTGAAGATTCTGCTTCAGGAAATTTGGATTTGATTTTTTATCATCTTATCTCTCGTGGAGTTTTTATGATTCCCAATGGCGGTTTATTATCAACAGCCCATACTGACGAAGATTTAGAATACATTATTCAAGCTGTGAAAGATAGTATCAAGGAACTTCGAGAAAGTGGCTTTTTACCTTAAAAGTTACATTGATAAATCAATTCAATAATCAATAGAAAAATAAGGACATGGTTACAATTCAACCTAATGCTACATACGACCCTTGGGCTAAAATCTATAATGATTATTGGGGTCAAAGATACTGCCAAACAGTTTTGCCAGCTTTTGAAAAGCTACTACAACAATATAATGTTCATCAAGGGGCAAACCTTCTTGATTTATGTTGTGGTACTGGACACGTAGCACAAAGTTTAAGCGAGCAAGGATATCAAGTAACAGGTCTTGATATTTCGGCAGGAATGTTGCAATATGCGCGTGAGAATGCCCCCAGTGCAAAATTTATCCTTGATGATGCCAGATTTTTTAATTTGCCGTCTACTTTTCATGCAGTGATTTGTGCTAATGCAGGTCTTAATGAAATATTACTTCTTGAAGATTTGCAAGCAGTATTCAAAAAAGTATATGATTCACTTCTAGATAATGGAATTTTTCTGTTTGGATTAAATTTGGAAGATTTTTATAAATCTTGGCATGGTACAATTTCAGATGGTGATGTAAAAGACGATTTCGCCTGGGCTTGTTGCGATAGCTATAACCCAAAAGCAAAAATAGGTCAATTTAAGATTACTATTTTTCAAAAAGTAGAGAAATTTTGGCAACGTTTAGATATTAATAATTCAGTGAGAGGTTATTCTCGAATAGAAGTTATTACGGCTCTCAAAAATGTAGGATTTACAGATATTTATATTTATGATAAGGAGGGTGATGTGGTAAATTCTGAATGTGATTTTCATGTCATCTTTTTAGGAAGTAAGCAATCTAAATAGACAAATTTGGAGTCGATAAACAATGAATAACGCCGATACAGAAAACCAAACTATTTATAAAGTTGTGGTTAATCATGAAGAACAGTATTCTATTTGGCCTGCTGATAGAGAAAATGCTCTTGGTTGGAGAGATGCAGGTAAAAGTGGGCTGAAATCAGAATGTCTAGAATACATTAAAGAAGTATGGACTGATATGAGACCTCTAAGTTTGCGAAAGAAAATGGAGGAGCTATCTAGCCAAAATTAATACTTCTATAACTTTGCTATTGCTATTTGTAGAGGGGTTTAACTTCTCTACAATACTTGTATTATTGAAACTTAAAATACAAGGAAAAATTTAATTTTAGTGCGAATTCAAATTGTCATGAAAACAAACATATTAAATCTTAACTCTTGGATAATTTGCCCTCAACCTTACCCTATTTACTTGAATAATTTTATTTCTTTGTTGTGTGGTTCATTTTTAGTTACAGGCTTGACTGTTAGCGGTATTATTCAAGTACATCCTTAGTGGCAAAATGATTATGCCACTGCTGGGCTTGAGTGTTGTGACGATCGCTTGAATTATTGAGCAGGAATGCTGCTAGCCTACCGCGATCGCTTACTGCTGTTTTGCTGATATCTGCTGGGCGATCGCAGTCTTTAATCTTTTACTTCAAATCAAATGTTTTTTACGGATAAAACTAAGCTTGATAGTCCTTTGTGCTGGCAGAAACAATTTAGAAGGCTGTTACCTTTTTTACTGAGCATCATATTTACGTTGGCAGTGAGTAGCCAGAGTATAAGCTCTGCACCCAAAAGTACAGAAATTCTTTGGGACACCTACGGTATACCCCATATTTACGGTAGTAATGCCCAAGGAGCTTTTAAAGCCTTTGGGTGGGCGCAAACGCAAAGTCATGCTAACTTGCTGTTGCGCCTTTACGGACAAGCAAGGGGAAAGGCTGCCGAATATTGGGGAGAGGAATATATAGATTCAGACAAATGGGTACTAACGATGGGTGTACCCAAAAGAGCGATCGCTTGGTATAAAGCCCAAAACCCGGCGTTTCGGAGTTACATAGATGCCTTTGCAGATGGGATTAATGCCTATGCCAAAGAACATCGCAATTTAATTGACGATGAAGTAGAAGTAGTGTTACCAGTCAAGCCAGAAGATGTACTCAGCCACCTGCAACGGTTACTGCTGTTTACTTTTGTGGTCAATCAGGGGAGTGTTGCACAGGTGAGTCAGCATCAGTCTCCAGCAGCCTCTAATGGTTGGGCGATCGCACCAAAAAGGTCTGCTAGTGGCAAGGCGATGCTGTTAGCTAACCCTCACTTGCCTTGGGGAGACTTATTATGGTACGAAGCTCAAATTACTGCGCCTGGGATTGATGCTTACGGGTCAACATTGGTTGGTATTCCCGTATTAGCGATCGCCTTCAACGATAATTTAGGTTGGACTCACACTGTCAATACTCATGATGGTTGGGATGCCTACGAACTGAAATTGCAGAACAATGGCTATCTTTTTGATGGCAAAGTTCGCCCCTTTGAAACAGCAAGCTTTCCATTAAAGGTGAAGCAGAAAAATGGCTCGTTGCGCGAACAAATATTTACAGTCAAAAGTTCTGTTCACGGGCCTGTAGTGAGCAAGAAAGATAGCACTTTAGCACTGCGTGTTGTTGGGCAAGACAGTTCTGGTGTATTAGCCCAGTGGTGGGATATGGCTAGAGCCAAAAATCTCAACCAGTTTCAGAAGGTACTACAACGGTTGCAACTTTCCATGTTTACTGTCATGTATGCCGACCGCGAAGGACATATCATGCACCTATTCAACGGTCAGGTTCCCGTGCGTCAACAAGGAGACTTTATATACTGGCAAGGTATAATCCCTGGTGATACATCCAAAACTTTGTGGACTAAAAATCATCCTTACCAAGATTTGCCCAAAGTCATCGATCCTGCTAGTGGTTGGTTGCAAAATGCCAACGATCCACCTTGGACTACAACTTCTCCACTAGCTATCAAAGCAAACGATTATCCACCTTACATGGCTCCAAGAGGACCAATGTATTTCCGGGCGCAGAGTTCTGCTAGGATGTTAGCTGAAGATGAAAGCATTTCGTTTGACGAAATGGTTGCTTACAAGCATTCTACCCGGATGGAATTAGCCGAAAGGATTCTCGATGAGTTGATTGGGGCTGCTCAACAGCAACAGGATGAATTAACACGCCGCGCCGCCCATGTCTTAGCAGCATGGGATCGCAAAGCTGATGCTGATAGTCGAGGTGCTGTACTGTTTAGTTTCTGGGTTGACGCTATAGACTTCGATACGGTGTTTAAGACTCCTTGGAACGAGAAATCTCCATTCAAAACACCTGACGGCTTGGCCGATCCTCAAAGTGCAGTGAAAGCGTTGGCAGATGCAGCAGCAAAAGTAGAAAAAGCTTACAAAAAGCTAGATATAGCTTGGGGTGATGTCTTTCGATTGCGGTCTGGCAATTTAGATTTACCAGCTAATGGTGGTGATGGAGATAGAGGTATTTTCCGTGTAGTGAATTACGCCCCAACAGGTGATGGACGCTTTCAAGCAGCCGGAGGTGATTCTTACGTTGCTGCTGTTGAGTTCTCTCAGCCAGTCAAAGCATTGGCTCTCATCGGTTATGGTAATTCCAGTCAACCTAATTCGCCCCATGTTAGCGATCAACTGCCACTTTTTGCTCGTCAACAATTGCGTCCGGTTTGGCGAACCCGAAAGGAGATTACAGCCCACTTAGAGGAGCGCAAAGCATTCTAAAAAAGGAGCAAAAAGCAGGATTTTAACCTAGTTCTGTTTTCCCAAATGAATGTTAACCAAAAATTATAGGTAATGTTTTCTGATGCGAAACAAAGAGAATAGCAAAAGCAACTACAACGTTACCTAAAGGAATAAAAAATCCACAAATATCACCTTTACTAGGTCTGGTTCTGGGAATAATTATCCTGCTAATCAGCTTGGTGTTCAGTGTCACTCTTGGTGCAGCAGAAATACCTCTAGGCAAGATTCTGGAATCCTTTAGACCTGTCCGAAATATAAATCTGGATACAAAAAAATGGTAGAACGGTAAATTGAGTGTCTACCGTTGGTCTACCATAATGAAAAATCCACTTCATTATATTCACAAATATCCACTCCGTACCAAACAAATATTGGGAATTAGCTACGAGCAATTTCTTTTATTAGTTAAAGGGCTGCGACAAGTAATGGAACAAAAAACCGGAATAAGAAACCGGACAATTTTCTTATCTCCTCAGCCATGTATATACATATATAGCTACTATGCCTCGCCATGTATATACATAGACAAGAGGAGAAAAGCGGTATACGCTTTAGCACTCAGGTTGCAGATACAGTGCTAGTTTTGTAAGACTGCCCGCAGTATGGGCAAAATCTGAACTTGATTGACACTATGAGTTCGTTACAACTAACGCAGCGATCGCGCAGTTGCGTCCCACAAGCAAAACAAAAAAGAGAGCGTGGATTTAACCACATGAGTTCGGCTTGGGTTCCTGGTGTCCAACAGTTAGGGCAAATTTTCAACTGCTGTACCGCTGCTACTGGCATTCCTCGACATACTGCCTCCAAATACTCTTCTGAAATCTGCAAAGCTCTTGACAATCCTGTTAGTGACTTGGAGTTGAGGCGAGTTGTCAATCCTTTCTCAATCTTGCCTACACTTTGTAAGTGAATACCCGCTTTGTGAGCTTATTCGGCTTGACTCATTCCAAGCGCAGTTCTAACTCGCCGGACGTACTCTGTCAGCTTTTCACCTTGAGCTGGTAGTTTATCAGTTTCAGAAATAAACATAAAAGTAAGTAACAAAGTCACTTATAAAAGTATATGATTAGCTAGCTCATCTGAGTTATCTTATTTTAGATAAGTGATAAAGTATGAATGTGTTTCTTGCTACTGTGGCTACATAATTTTTAGAGCGTTCGGGATTGAGCCAGAGTACAATTCGTTCGTTTGAGTCAAAGAAAGCTTCCCTTGTTACAGCAATACGGACGATCGCCTGTTAGTTCGCTCAATCGTCAACAACTAGAGCAATACCTTAATAACTTGACTCATTTGTCCTACACGACTCACAATCGCCACTCCTCTATTATTCAATCTTTGCTTAACTTTGCCTTAGAACAAGGCTATATTGAATCCAACCCAATCGCCCGCCTCAAACGCCGCAAGCCAGATCGTGAAAAGGGCGAACACAATAGTGATGAAGTGATTCACTATCTAAATCCACAGCAACTTAAGATTTTTTACAGTTTGTTAGAACCCAACTCCAGGCTACACACACTGGTACTCCTACTACATCGAACTGGAGCAAGAATTGCAGAAGCCTTAGCTCTAGATCTAGAACAAATAGACTTAAAAGAATACAAATTCCAAGTAGTGGGTAAAGGAAACAAGCTCATGTGGTGCTTCTATGGTGAGGACTTAGCTACTGTACTAGAGAAATATCTTAGACTCTATCGGCATCAAGATTCACCTGCCCTATTCACTGCTCAAAATCCCTTCACAAAAGAAGTCTCTAGGCTGTCTTACCGTACTGCTTATGAAGATTGGAGCCGAACCACGCAGCAGAGATTAGAGCTAAAAGGCTGCCGTCTACACGATTTGAGGCATACGTTTGCCACCGAACGGGTGGGGCTGATGGGGATTGAAGAATTGAGAGCGCTGATGGGGCATACTAACGTCCAGACGACATTACGCTATCAAAAAGTTACATCAAGTCGTGCAGAAGAAGTAGCCAAGAAAGCGTTAAAGGCTTTACTAAAAAGCTAAATTTTATCAAATAGTTTTATTTAAAATAAATTTTATAAAATAAACTTATCTACAAATATTTTTGCGTTTGCAGAGTATTGACCGTACTCTGTCTATACAAATTGAGACTACCTACTAGGATCGGAAGTCTATCCCCAACAGAAAAGTTTTGTAACAATTTGTAACAATGCGTGTAAAAGTAGCGCTGGTATCTCAGAGATAGGGATAAATAATTTACTTTGGCGATATTCGCAGCTTGAAATGACCAACGATTCGCGACAAGCGCTGGATGCACAACTCAAAGAACTAATACTGCTTGCCCAGCAACACTCACACGCGACTAAGGGGCGGCGGACAGCCTTAAGTCAGCTCGTCAACGCTATCTGGCAATCGGGTAAACTTTGTCGTCCCTACAAAGGTCGATTTCAACTAGCTTACGAAGATATTTATGAAGAAGCAGTACAAAATCTCTTCTTTTATCTTTGTCGGGATGACAATATTCATAACTATAATCCAGAGCGTGGCGAAGTTATGGCTTGGGTAAATATGCTACTAACCAAACGTTTTTTTCCCGAAGCTATTCCGAAAAATATTGGCAAACCGAACGAAATCAATCTCGAAAGCTCTCATCTGGAGAATTTATCGTCATCTGAGTCTGTATCACTATTCGAGCAAGTCAGACAATACATAGAATCCGATCCAGACAGAATTTTTACCAGAAAACATATAAAAGAGCGCCCTGAAGCAAATTTTCAAGCAATAGCTAGAAGAAGGTATTCAGGAGTTTCTTGGCAAGATATATCGACAGAGTGGGGAATTGGAATTACAAGATTACATAACTTTTACCGCCGCTGCCTGAAAAAATTTGCTCCTCAAATCCGAGAGAATATACAAACTACAAATTGCTAATCAAGTAGACAAAAAATTATGAATGCCATGAGAGTTCTTTCCACCTTCACAGCACCTATATCTCCAAAAGAGCGAGAGCGAGCCGAACAGTTCTCCAGACAGCAAGCTACACCCGAGAAAGGCGAACAAGTTCGTCTCAACACCTTGGCTGTATCTTTTGTAAATTTCTATCTAGAATGCATGGGATTTGAAACTCTCTTGGAGAACAGCGACAGTTGGAATCCCGTGCAACAGACGCTGACGGATACAGCCGCTCTGCGCTTGAAAAATTTGGGAGATTTAGAATGCCGTCCGGTATTAGCAAATACGCAATTTATTTACATACCACCTGAAGTCCAGTCAAGCCGAATTGGTTATGTCATCGTGCAAATTCATGAATCATTTCGAGAAGCAACAATATTAGGGTTTGTTAAGCAGGTATCGACCGAATCACTATCAATCGTTCAACTGCAACCTCTAGAGAAATTGCTAGAGTACTTAGAAGACCTTTCTCAAGCTCGACAAGCTAAACTATCTAGTCGATCGCCTGCTGTCAGTAAAAATCGCATTAATTTGAAACAATGGTTGGACAATATTTTTGAGGCGGGTTGGCAGGAAATTTCAACTGTTTTAGAGCTTCAAATAGCCGAGCCAGCTTGGAGGAATGCCAGAAATGCAAGTGCGAGTAGGGGCAAGAAGATCGACTTAGGCAAACAGACGATCTCTCAATCGGTGGTTCTAGTCGTTGCCGTCAATCCAGAAAACTCGCGAGAGATGGACATTTTTGTAGAAGTGCATCCGACAAGCGGACAGACTTATCTACCGTCAAATCTTCAGGTGTCGGTGCTGGATGTTGCAGGAGTGGCTGTGATGGAAGCCTCTTCTAGGAATACAAATAAGAATATTCAATTGCAGTTTGGTGCTGAATCGGGAGAATATTTTAGCGTTAAGCTAGCTTTGGGAGAGGCGATCGCGATCGAGGATTTTATCATTTAAACATGAGAAGCATAGCAAGCTGACAAAGGCACGTAGGCAGTGAGCAAGTTAGTTATTTTAAAGCTAGATGGCAGTTTAGAACAAGGCGTTAGCGTGACGCTGGAAATTGGCGAACAGAACGCTCGTCCCTTTATAGAAGTTACAGGACAGTTGCCTCCAGCTCCCAATTTACTCGTGACATACGATCGCTGGCATTCAGCTTATCGCAGCTTGGGTCAGTCGGCTCGCATTAAAGCAAAACAAATCGTCTACGACGGCTCAATAAGCCAGCGACGCGAAGATTGTCGGCAATTAGAAGATCTACTGCGAGCGCAACTGAACTCTTGGCTGCGATCGGAGTCCTTTGATTCTATCCGAGATAATTTACTGCCACATCTCAGGTTTCCCAAAGACGAGGTGCGATTACTCATCAGTACTCGTTCGATTCAATTGCGAAAGATTCCCTGGTTGCTGTGGGATTTAGTCGAGCAGTCGCCCAAAGTGGAAGTCGCCTTGAGTTTCCCAAACTATGAATCACCGCCTACATCAAAAAAGTTTTTGACGCGAAAATCCGTCAGAATTCTAGCGATTTTGGGTAAGAGTACGGGGATCGATATCCAAACAGATCGGCAGTTATTGGAAAGTTTACCATATACTAAAACAACATTTCTCGAAAACCCGGACTCTCAGGAAATTAAAGACCATTTGTGGGGGTGCTCTTGGGATATTCTCTTTTTTGCCGGTCATAGCAGCACCGAGGGAGACAGCGGACGAATTTACATTAACGAGACAGAAAGCTTAACAATTGAGGAGTTTAGCAGGGCTTTGAGCAATGCCGTTGCGGGTGGACTACATTTAGCAATTTTCAACTCCTGCGACGGATTGGGATTGGCATCTGGGCTACAAAAAGCCCAAATTCCGCAAGTCATTGTCATGCGAGAACCCGTACCGGACTTGGTAGCGCAAAGGTTTTTAAAGTACCTGCTGGAAGCTTTAGCGGGTAGAAAATCGCTTTATCTAGCAATGCGGCAAGCGCGATCGCGATTAAAAGAGGATCTAGAGGTTCAGTTTCCTTGTGCTAGCTGGTTGCCAGTCATTTGCCAAAATCCCGCTGTCACGCCAGCAATCTGGCCACCTCCCATTTTGTCCAACAGCCGTCACCTAACAACGGTGCTACTTCTGAGCGTGGCGATAACAGCTAGCGTATTGGGGGTGCGGCTGCTGGGAGAATTGCAAACGTGGGAATTGCAAGCTTACGACAGCTTGATGCGATTGCGATCGGATACAGGGCAAGATTCGCGGCTGTTGATCGTCACCGTCACCGAGGATGATTTTCAACTGCCCGAGCAAAAGCAAAGAACTGGGTCGATATCGGATTTAGCACTAGTACAACTGTTGCAGAAACTCCAACAATTTCAAGCGCGAACTGTTGGGTTGGATATTTATCGCGATTTCCCAGTTACTACTAGGAGCGGGGTATGGTTAACATCGGTTAATTTCTCGAACCTCCTCTAGGAGCTGTTTTATAAGAAATGACATTTGGACAAAAGTGTTCACCATACTGCACTCTCATTAGTAAATCCGATCGGGATTCTTTAGCCACTCGCCTGCGCGATCGTAACTTCTTTGCAATCTGCAAAGCCAGCGATCGCGCTAAAAATCATCCTGGAACTGCACCCCCTCCCGAAGTTGGGCCAGCGCGTCTGGGGTTTAGCGATGTCATTCAAGACTCAGATGGCGTTTTACGCCGACATTTATTAGCAATGAAACCAGCTCCGACATCGCCTTGTACTACACCCTATGCCCTAAGCGCCCAACTAGCGTTTCACTACTTAGAGCGATCGGGCATTTCTGCCAAGTATAACGCCAGAGGAGATTTGGTATTAGGTGATGTCGTTTTCCAACGTTTGCGATCGCGTATGGGTGGCTACCAACAAGTAGATGCATGGGGCTATCAAGTCTTGCTCAACTACCGCTCTTACCGCCATTCTCCTTTAGAAATTGCGCCAACAGTGACGCTGAGCGATCTTCTTCGTGGTGCGGTGAAGCCGGAGGAAGTGAAAGATCGAATCGTCCTCATCGGTGTCACTGCTCAAAGCGCCCACGATTATATACCTACGCCTTATAGCGCCCAGCCAGGATTTTATCAGGAAATGCCAGGGGTTATCGTACAAGCGCAAATGGTCAGTCAAATCGTCAGTGCAGTTAAAGATGGGCGACCTTTAATTTCAGTTTGGTATATTTGGGGCGAAGTCTTATGGATTTGGGGTTGGTCTGCGGTTGGAGTTGCGATCGCCTTTGCCTGTAGGTCTGGGCTATACCTTATACTAGCGGGTGGAAGTGCACTGGGTGTTTTATGGGGTCTTTGCTTAGTTTTCTTCAGCCACGGCTATTGGGTTCCCTTTGTGCCATCAGCCTTAGTTTTAGTAGGTACTGGTAGCACTGTGACAGTCTACCTTGCTTTACAAGAGGGACGACTGTTTTCTTCAACGGCAGAAGCATGACTTTGATTGACTGACAAAACTACTAACATCCTTATGTGAAAAATTTCTTCGTTAAATTGTTGCATTCACCTTAAAATTATGGGGTGTATAAATCTCTATACAAAGTAAAGTTGTGTCGATGGGTACGGCTAATAGTTATGTTGCCCGTGCAAAAGATTAAACTTACCCTCGCGATTAGCTGTGCAATCCTTAGCTGTACGCAAGTGCAAGCACAACCTTTAAACTCTCTATCTGGACAAAACCAGAGTCCAGACCCTAGCAGGAAATCACACGGCTCGTTGACTTTTGCTGCACCACCTCCACCAGAGGACATCGGGGAACCAGGTCAGCGATCGGAAGCTGGAAGCCGTGGCTGCTTTAATCTAGAGCGACAGCTTCCAAGCAATACCCAAAAGCAGCAGCTCGCAGCACTAGTACCAGTTTATTCCGATTCAGCATTGGTCTTAGGCACGACAATCAGCGCCGCACCCACTTTTTGGTTTTATACTTCTTATGTAGCACCTGTTCCAGCTAAGTTTGTGTTGCGGAACAAGGATGGTGGGTTGGTTTATCAAACTGATGTCGCGTTGCCCCAAACCCGAGGAATTATCAGCCTGTCTCTTCCGAAAACAGCACCACCGCTTTCAGTTGGTCGGCAATATCGTTGGTTTTTGAAGATTTATTGTCGGGAGCAAGAGCCGCCTGCTTTTGTGGATGGGTGGATTCAAATAAACCCGCTCGACCCTACCCTCAAGGAGCAGTTAGAGAAAGCTACACCGCGCGATCGCGTAGCTCTTTATGCCGTCAACGGTCTATGGTTTGATGCGCTAACTGTCGCAGCCCAACTGCGTCGTCGCAATCCGAATAATCCTTCTTGGGCAGAGCTTTTGCAGGTCATTGGTTTGAACGAGCTGGCGATTGAACCAATTGTAGAGTGCTGTACTCCTCGTTAGTGAGGGCAGAGGAGCAGAGGAGCAGAGGAGCAGAGGGGCGGAGGAGATGGAAAGAGAACCGATTAGGAGTCACAAAGATTTAGAAGTGTATCAAATGGCGTTTGATGCAGCTATGAGTATTTTTGAGTTATCTAAGAAGTTTCCTGTAGAGGAAAGATACTCGATGACTGACCAGATTCGTCGGTCTTCACGTTCTGTTTGTGCTAATTTGGCTGAAGCTTGGAGAAAACGACGATATGAGGCTGCCTTTGTTGCTAAATTAAATGATTGTGAGGCAGAATCAGCCGAAACTCAGACATGGATTGAGTTTGCTGTCAAGTGTAACTACTTAGATGTTGAAGCAGGTCGAGAACTATACGGAACTTATAACCGAATCTTAGGTGGGTTAGTAAGTATGATTACTAATCCCTCGCCTTGGCTAATGAAGCGTTGACATTCTTTCCCCTCTGCTCCTCTGCTCCCCTGCTCCTCTGCCTTCTTCAGTTACAGCCAATTCCCCAATAAAACGTAGGGTGCCCAGAACAGGGGACGTTGATATTTAGGATTTTGTAAAAGGGACAATTGGGCGCGACGAAGTGCTTCGGCTTTAGTGAGCGATCGATCTGCTAACTCTCGGTAGAATTCACTCATGAGCGCTGCGGTGGACTCGTCGTTTAAACTCCATAAGGAAGCAACTGTACTACGCGCCCCCGCCCGTACAGCTACACCAGCAATTCCCAAGGCAGCCCGCTTGTCTCCAGCAGCCGTTTCACAGGCACTCAAGACGAGCAATTCAACGGCATCAGGTCTGTTTTGCTCTCGATTTCGGACTAAGTTATCCAACTCATTGACGTATATGCGCTTATCCCAGGCGACGATAAATGTCTCCTCAGCTTTAGAGCTGAACTGTCCGTGAGTTGCCAAATGAACGACAGGGAAAGGCAGAAAATTAATTTGGTTTTGCAGAGCCGTGCTGGTAAATTCGTTGTTCAGCAGGACGTTACTCGGTATTTCGGCGCGAATTTCTGCTAATTCCAGCTTGACGTTGGGTAAGGCAGAAAACCCTTGACGTGGTTGGGACAGTCCGGCAGCTATTGCCTCTAATGTTTTCTCTTGCAATGGTTGGGGATTAATCAGTTGCAGCCCAGGAGTGAGTGCAATGCCATATTTTTCAATTAGATACTGTTTGCCATCGTACAGAGCCGCCATCGGGATATTCCGCAAAGCACCATCTAGTACGAATACCAGTGTTTTGACTTGACTTTTGGCTAAGTCAGTGACGGCTGGTTGAATTAACCAGTTATAAACCTGTTGAGATAAGGCTTTAGCTTCGACCAGCGTATCGGGTTCTATGAGGTTTTGCCTGAGCGCATCCAAGGTTTTTTCAACTTGGGTTTGAGCCACAGCAGCCGTGTAGTGCAGCACGGGCTTTTGAGGCAACTTGAGGATAACCTCTAGTCTGTCTGGTAGGATAATTGGATAGATCGCTGCGGCTGTTTGGTCTTTCTGGTCGATAACTTGGTCGATCTGAGACACAGTATCCAAACAGGCTTCTCGAAAGAAGTTATCCAATTCTGCTAATTGCAATGATTCAATTGTTTCGCGGGCTTTTTGAAGATTTGCTTGACTGGTTTGGTTTCCCTGCGGCTGCAACAGCAATTCGACGAGCTGCCGATAAACTGGTTCGACTCGATCGCGAAAGTCAAACTGCACGTCAGGATTGATGGCGACTAAATCGTAGCGCAGAGACTGGAGCGACTTGACTGCTCGATCGTATGCCGCGATCGCTTCTGGAATATTTCCCCTAGCTTTGAGCAAACGCCCTAGCTGCCATTCCCAGCGATAGGCAATATCTCTGGCATCTATAGTTTGAGCGAGAAATAGGGCTTGTTGAGTCAGGTTTTGGGCATCAGTCAACTGCCCCTTTTGTTCGTATAGATTCCCCAAGACACCAAGAGCGTAAGACTGAGTACGCCGATCTTGCAAGTCTTGCGCCTGCTGTACGGCAGTTGACAAGATTTGAGCAATATCCAGCCATGAGGGGCTATCTGTGGCGCTCTTTTGTTTGAATTGCGTTAAGCTTTCAGCCAGGTTGATTCTGGCATAGATTGCCGTTCGGCTAGCGGGTAAGTTACCGATCTGAGTTTGAATTTGGGGTAATAATGTTTTAACATCTGCCAATTGCTTAGTTTCTAGCAGTAGTCTCAGTTGATTGGTTTGGGCGTTGATGCGGGTGATTGGCGATTTGGTAGCATTAGCAGCTTGTTGGTAGAAGTCTATTGCTGCTTGAGAATCTTGCTGAGCGCGGGCTGTATTGCCTAAACTCAGCAAAACATCGGCGATCGCTTGTTTATCTGGCAACTTGGAAGCTACTGCTAAACTTTGCTCTAATACTTGTCGCGATTGTTCTAAGTCACCTATGGCAAGCAAAACATTGCCCAAACTCCGCACTCCTGTAACCTTAAGCGCTGAGTTGGGCTGATTTTGTAAAAGCTGGGTAGTTTCAGTTAAAGTTTTTTGCGCTTGACGGAAAAGCCCTAAAGCTTGCAGAGCTTGGGCAGAATTGATGCGGTTGCGAATAATTGAATTGCGATCGCCTAATTGGGTATAAATGTCAGCTGCTTCTCGCCAAGCATTTAAGGCAGATTCAGCATTGCTTTGAGCCAGTTGCAGGTGACCTTGGATGTCTAGAACTTGAGCAAGAACTTCTAAATTTTGAATCGGAATTTCCCCTCTGCCTCTCTGCCCTCCTACCTTCTTCGCGAAATATCCCAGTAATTTCAAACTATAGGCGATCGCACTTTCTGCCTGCGTCCACTCTCCCAGTTGCTGATAGGCTAATGATAGATTGCCCAGTGTTATGGCTTGTCGGGGTTCATCGCCACTGCTTTAAATGCAGCTACTGCTTGTTGCCAGATCGCCGCTGCCTGAGCGTACTGTTCGACTTCATAGAATTTTCTCCCCTGTTCCACCAACTTTTGGGCATCGGGCAAGCTTTGGACAGTGGAGTTTTCCTTAGTGATAGAGGCGAGGGTTGGCGGTAATAAGCCCGCGCCCAAGAACATAGCCAAAAGCAGCAGCACGCTTAAGAGACGTTTGATTTTCCGAAATCTAGATTTTTTTCTTATCATGTTTTTGCCCCGATCCGCGCCACATTTTTCTGCTATCTTCTAATTCAGCTTCTGCAATTAGCTGTGTTCTGCCAGGAATTGTGGGGCGTGACAGTATTTGCATTTGCGGTGAGAATAACTTCGCCATTAGCAGCGATCTCCCAACCTTGAGCTTCTACAATATGAGTTTGTCTTGAGCTGATAGAATTTGTTGAAACAGATGGAGTAGAGGGGCGATCGATTTGGGGGTTGAGAGTCACTAAACCTACCTGTACGGCATCAGTGTTAAGGGCTTCCCCTGGATTTTGAGGCAAGCCGCCGCGACCCGTTACGACAAATTCACTCTGTTGTTGACTTCCACCTGGAGTACAAGCTTGCGATACTTGGGTATCGACTGGTACGACTGGCAAGGAAACTAAGCCGCTGTTGGGTTCAATATTAGGTGTATTTAAATCTACAGTGCCACTTAAAGACGGGTTTTGCTGCGAAATTGCTATGATTTCGTTTGTTGGCAGATGACGTGGATCTAAATCGTTAGGACGTAACCTCTCCAGGTCTTTTCGACTAATTGGCGCTATCCCAAAAACGCCAGTAGCATTAATCCTAACTTTCCCACCACTGCCACTAAACGCATTGGCTGTAATGTCACTATTTTCTTCTGGAACAGCTATGATAAATTCGGAATCGAGATCGATATTACCGCCATTTCCACCCTTCTGTGCTGTTCCGGCAGTAGTGGATATCTCACTACCATGACGCATCAGCAATAAGTCTGGAATATCCAGCTTAAGGCTGCCGCCATTTCCAGAGCGGGCTTGTGCTATGACTTTACCTTTGTCAAGCCGTACAGACCTAGCGGTGATGCCGAAGTTGCCTGCCACACCTTCTCCAAAGCTACTAACTGTGGCTTCTGCGCCATCCTGAATCAGCAATTCATCAGTGTTAATCGTCAAAGACCCCGCATTTCCGGTTGCAACTTGGCGAGTAGTAGCAGTTAAGCTGCTGCCAAACTGACCGTCGGTAGATTCACCAATCAATTGCACAAAGTCAGTGGCATTGACAGTTAAATCTCCCCCTTTGCCTGCACCAAAAGTGGTAGAACTGCCCTCTGCCCCATCCCGAACGAGCAACTGACGAGTGTTAATCGTCAAGTCTCCTGCATCTCCAGTTGAGTTTAAGTCAGCTTGAGCAGTCAGGCTGCTGGAAAACGGTCCATAGATA
>NZ_RSCK01000027.1:0-278 GCF_003991895.1 Chroococcidiopsis cubana SAG 39.79 | reverse complement strand
CCAAAAGTGGTAGAACTGCCCTCTGCCCCATCCCGAACGAGCAACTGACGAGTGTTAATCGTCAAGTCTCCTGCATCTCCGGTTGAGTTTCGGCGAGCTTGAGTATTCAGACCGCTGGGAAGCTGACCATTGGTAGATTCACCAATCAGTTGCACAGAGTCAGTGGCATTGACAGTCAAATCTCCCCCTTTGCCTGCACCAAAAGTGGTAGAACTGCCCTCTGCCCCATCCCGAACGAGCAACTGACGAGTGTTAATCGTCAAGTCTCCTGCATCTCC